>NZ_JBVMUY010000003.1:0-186865 GCF_055632325.1 Nocardiopsis sp. KDC1DS13DA1 | reverse complement strand
CCGCCAAGAAGGAGGCCCTGGAGGCCGTCGGCGTCAAGGTCGGCAAGACCCCCAGTGCAACCGCCGCGCTCGTCCGTGGCCTCCTGACCGGTACCGCACGCGGAGAGGAGGAGGGCGCCCCCTCCCGCTCGGGGGCGGCCGCGATCTCATGACGGTGATGCTCAAGCCCGGCACCGACTGGGCGGACCTGTACACGCGCTGCCGCGAGCTCGCCCCGGAGGCGTTCGGCGCCGACCGGACGCACCACCACTGGGGCGGGCGGTGGCGGGACGACGGCACGCCCCGGGCGGCCTACTCCCCGGTGGACGGACGCGGGATCGCCGGTCCGCCCATGCTGGACGGCCCGACCGCGGCCCGCGCGGTCAGCGGGGCCGCCGCCGACCACGCCCGGTGGAGCCTCCTCCCCCTGGCCGAGCGCCGCGCGCGGGTCCGCGCGGCGGTGGGCGCCTGGTCCCGGCACCGCGACACGCTCGCGCTCGCCCTGGTGTGGGAGATCGGCAAACCCTGGCGGCTGGCCCGGCAGGACGTCGACCGGGCGATCTCGGGTGTCGGGTGGTACCTGGACGGCGTGGACGCCATGCTCGACGGCCGTCTGCCCCTGGACGGCCCGGTCAGCAACATCGCGAGCTGGAACTACCCGATGAGCGTGCTGGCACACGCGATGTGCGTCCAGGCGCTCGCGGGCAACGCGGTCATCGCCAAGACCCCGACCGACGGCGGTCTGGTCTGCCTCACCCTGGCCGTGGCGCTGGCGGTGCGCGAGGGGCTGCCGTTCACCCTGGTCAGCGGAGGCGGCCGGGAACTGTCCCCGGCCCTGGTGCGGGGGGCGCAGATCGGCTGCGTGTCCTTCGTGGGCGGCCGGGACGCGGGGGGACGCGTGGCGGCCGACCTCGCCGACCTGGGGCGCCCGCACGTTCTGGAACAGGAGGGACTGAACTGCTGGGGTGTGTGGGAGTACGGGGACTGGGAGACCCTCACGGGGCAGATCCGCGCGACCTTCGACTACGCCAAACAGCGCTGTACCGCCTATCCCCGGTTCGTGGTGCAGCGGTCCCGGTTCGACGCGTTCCTCGGCGCCTACCTGGCGGCGGTGGAAGGCGTGCGGTTCGGTCACCCGCTGGCCGTCGGGGAGCCCGACGACGATCCGCCCGAACTGGACTTCGGGCCGGTGATCAACGCGGCCAAGGCCAAGGACCTGAGGGAGCGGGTGGCCGAGGCGGTCGCGGGCGGAGCGGTGCCGCTGTACCGGGGCGAGCTGTCCGACGCCCTCCTCGTCCCGGGACAGGACACCGACGCCTACGTGGCGCCCGTGGCGCTGCTGGAGCCGCCGCGCTCCTCGCCGCTGTTCCACGCCGAGCCGTTCGGTCCGGTCGACACGGTCGTGCTCGTGGACACCGAGGCCGAACTGCTGGCCGCGATGAACGCCAGCAACGGGGCGCTCGTGGCCACAGTGTCCTGCGACGACCCGGACACGGCGGCACGGCTGGCGGCCGGGGTGCGGGCGTTCAAGGTCGGCGTCAACCGGCCGCGCTCACGCGGGGACCGCGACGAGCTGTTCGGCGGCTGGGGCGACTCGTGGCGGGGCGCCTTCGTCGGCGGCGAACTCCTCGTGCACGCGGTGACCCGTGGACCCGCGGGGGAGCGGTTGCCCGGCAACTTCCCCCACTACACGCTGCGCCCGGAGGGACGGGTGTAGACGGGCGGGTGTGCACCGGCACCGGGCGCGCCCGGGGAGCCCCGAGTGGTTTCCCGGGCGTTTCTTGTGCTTTTGTGGACTTGAGTCCATTTCGCACTGTTATGGGGCGAATAAGGGGCGAATGAGTCATGGTTCTCCGTTGCGGAGCGCGATCAGAACTGACCGGAACCGGTCATCGTGTATCCCTTTCTCCACGGTTCCTGCGTGTGGTAAAGAGGCCGGTTTTCGCGCGCGGGAGTGCCCGTTTTTCCGGCATGCATGCGTTCGCCCCCTGTCGTTTTCCCCATCTTCGCGTGTGTCTGTAAGGAGTCCTTCCAATCCGCTCCGTATTCAGGATGTTGTTCTCTTCGGGGGGATTGGCTTACGTTTGCCCCTGTTCATCACCCCAGTGAACACATCGGCGTTCGACCGGCCCCCGGACCTGTCGAACTGTCCACCCCCACGGGTGCCAGGGACCCCCACTGCCTAGTAACCCTCCTGAAAGGGCAGAACCTTGCACAGATCCCCTCTCGGCCGTGCGCTCGGGACCACCACCCTCGCCTTCGGCCTCGTCGTCACGGGCACCGGCCTCGCCTCGGCCGAGTCCGAGACCGGCGGCCTCGCTCCGGAGCAGATGGCCGCCATGCAGAGCACCTTCGGCCTGACCGAGGCCGGGGTCACCGACCTCCTCGACGCCCAGGAGGAGGCCGCCGAGACGGAGGCCGAACTCCGTGCGGAGCTCGGCGAGGACTTCGGCGGCGCGGTCTTCGACGTCCGGACCCAGGACCTCACCGTCCAGGTCACGGAGCGCTCCGCGTTCGGCGCCGTCCGCAGCTCCGGAGCCGTCCCCGAGTTCGTCGAGTACGGCGAGGCCGAACTCGGCTCCGTCGTCGAGGCCCTGGACGCGGCCGCCGACGGAGCCCCCGCCACCGTCCACGGCTGGTACGCCGACCCCGGGCGGGACGCCGTCGTCATCGAGGCGGCCCCGGGACAGCGGTCGGCGGCCGAGGAGTTCGCCGCCGACGCGGGTGTGGCCGCCGACGCCGTCACCTTCGAGGAGAGCGCCCAGGCGCCCCGGACCTACGCCGAGATCGTCGGCGGCAACCCCTACTACTTCCAGGACGGGGGCAGCTGGTACGTCTGCTCGGTCGGTTTCGGTGTCGTGGGCGGCTACGCCACCGCGGGCCACTGCGGGGACGAGGGCAGCGACACCTGGCTCGACGTGCCCGGCACGGAGCAGATCGGCACGGTCGCCGGATCGGTCTTCCCGCGCAGCGACATGGCCTGGGTGGAGATCACCAGCCCCGACGTCGTCCCGACCGCCGAGGTCAACGACTACCAGGGCGGTTCGGTGACCGTCACCGGCTCCGCCGAGGCCCCCGTCGGCGCGACGGTGTGCCGCTCCGGCCGGACCACCGGCTGGCAGTGCGGTGTCATCGAGGCCAAGGACCAGACCGTCCGCTACCCCCGCGGCCAGCACGTGCACGGTCTGACCCGTACCACCGCCTGCGCCGAGGGCGGCGACTCCGGCGGCTCCTGGCTCGCGGGTACCGAGGCGCAGGGCGTGACCTCCGGCGGCTCCGGTGACTGCACCTCCGGCGGGACCACCTACTTCCAGCCGCTCAACCCGATCCTGGAGCAGTGGAACCTGACCCTGCTCACGGGCTGACCCACCCCCTGACGCGGGCACCGGCCTCCCTGGCGGGCCGGTGCCCGTTCCCGTGCTCCGGGACCCGAACCGGTCAGCCGGTCGCGCCGGTCAGCTCGGCGCGCAGGGTGCGGCAGCCCTCGACGTAGGCCGCCAGGTGCCCGGCCGCGAAGGCGTCCGCGTCCCAGTCCTGCGGGGACGCGCCGGCGGCCCCCTCGGCCGCGTACGCCCAGCCGGTGCGGCCGTCGGCCAGCTCCAGCGGGCGCACCTCGTACCACGCGTCCTCGTAGGTGTCGATGATCCGCCGCTCGGACTCCGACAGACCGGACAGGATCCGTCCGGAGGCGGTTCCGGACCCCGGGACCAGCACCGGGTAGGGGCGTCCGGGCAGCGCGGCGACCCGCCAACCGGGAGCGGCCGCGGGTGCGGAGTCGGGAACCCGGCCGAGGAGGGCGTCCAGGATCTCCGGGAACAGGAGCGTGCCGTAGACGAACAGCGGCTGGCGGTGCTCGGGGAGTCGGTGCATGGTCGAGATCCTAGGACCGGTGTCGGGGCCGGCCGGCGCGGGGGGCTTGGGCGCGCCGACCGGACCCGCGTCTACCGGTCCGGGGCGCGGAGGTCTCCCGTGGCCGCCGAAGGCGGGGTCAGCGCCTTCTCCAGGAGAATCCGGTGTCGCCCGGCGTAGACGTTCATGGAGGTGCCGCGGAGGAACCCGACGAGGGTCATCCCCGCCTCCGCGGCCAGATCGACGGCCAGGGACGAGGGCGCCGAGACGGCGGCCAGGGCCGGGACACCGGCCATCCACGCCTTCTGCACCAGCTCGAACGAGGCGCGTCCCGACACCATCAGCACCGTCTCGCGCAGCGGCAGCCGGTCCGCGTTCAGCGCCCACCCGACCAGCTTGTCCACCGCGTTGTGGCGGCCCACGTCCTCGCGCGCGGCGAGCAGCTCGCCGTCGGCGGTGAACAGCCCGGCGGCGTGCAGGCCGCCGGTGCGGTCGAACACCCGCTGGGCCGCGCGCAGCCGGTCGGGGAGCAGCGCCAGGGTGTCCACACCCACGCGCAGCGCGTCCCCGGACACCGGCCACCGCGCCTTCGTGCGTACGGCGTCCAGGCTCGCCTTCCCGCACAACCCGCAGGAGGACGTCGTGTAGAAGTTGCGCTCCAGGGAGGTGTCCGGGCGGGGTACCCCGGGCGCCAGGGACACGTCGAGCACGTTGTAGGTGTTCGAGCCGTCCTCGGTGGCCCCCGCGCAGTACCGGATCGCGCTCAGCTCCCCCCTGGCGCCGACCACGCCCTCGCTGACCAGGAACCCGGCCGCCAGGTCGAAGTCGTGCCCCGGGGTGCGCATGGTGACGCTCAGCGGGGCGCCGTCCAGCCTGATCTCCAGGGGCTCCTCCGCGACGAGCGTGTCCACCCGTTCGCTGACGGCGCCGTCCCTGATCCGCAGGACCTTCTCCCTGACCGTGACCCGTCCCATCCGCCTCACCGCCTCCGCTGGCCGTGTCGTATCCGGTTCGTCCGGGGCCGTCCCCGGGCCCGCTCAGCCGCCGCCGCGCCGCTGGACGTGCTGGAAGCCGAACCTGCCCTTCACACACAGGTTTCCATGGGTCACCGGGTTGTCGTGCGGGGAGGTGACCTTGACGATCTCGTTCTCCTGGACGTGCAGCGTCACGTTGCAGCCGACACCACAGTAGGTGCACACCGTGGTCGTCCGGGTCTGCTCCTCCTCCTTCCAGGTCCCCGCCCGCCGCATCTCGTACTCGGTGGTGAACGACAGCGCGCCGGTCGGGCAGACCTCGATGCAGTTCCCGCAGTACACGCAGGCCGAGTCGGGCAGCGCGACGTCGTGTTCGGTGGAGATCCGGGCGTCGAACCCGCGTCCGGCCACCCCGATGGCGAAGGTGTTCTGCCACTGGTCGCCGCACGCGTCCACGCACTTGTAGCACATGATGCACTTGGCGTAGTCGCGCACGTAGAGGTCGTTGTCCACCTTGGCGGGCTGTTCGACCGTCTCCGCCGCGCGGCCGTCCATGGTCTCGTGCTCGCCCGCCCGGCGGGCGTCGCGCTCGCCCAGGGCGGCGGGTTCGGCCCGCGGACCGAACCGTCCGGGGTCGGCCCCGTACCGCTCCGTCCACTCGGGCACCCCCGGTGTGGTGGACAGGTCGACGGAGGAGCCCAGCAGCTCCAACACCATGCGGCGGCTGTGCCGGACCCGCTCGGAGTCGGTGCGCACCCGCATGCCGGGCTCCAGCTTCCGTGAACAGGCGGGGGCCAGCGTGCGGGCGCCCTCCACCTCCACCACGCACACCCGGCAGGCGTTCCTGGGCGTGAGGGTGTCGCCGTAGCAGAGGGTCGGGACCTCGGTGCCCGCCGCCTCGCACGCCTCCAGCGCGGTGGTGCCCTCCGGGACGCGGACCTCCTCGCCGTCGATGGTCGCGTCGATCAGCCGCCGGGGCGGGGACAGGGGTACGGGGACGGTCATCGGTCCTCCTCCTTGGTCGCCGCCCGCGTGCCCGGGGCGGCGGTGGGGTGGGTGTCGTCGGGAGCGGGGCCGGCGGTGCCGGAACCGGTGGCGTCGGAGAACAGGCCGAGCCGGTCGATCGCCGACTCCACCGCGTTCCACGCGGTCTGGCCGAGCCCGCAGATCGAGGCGTCGCGCATGGCCTGACCGACCTCGCGGAGCAGGGCCACCTCGGCGGCGGGGTCGCGGCCGCGGCCGATCCGCAGCAGTGACTCCTCCTGGCGGACCGTCCCCACGCGGCAGGGGACGCACTGTCCGCAGGACTCGTCGCGGAAGAAGGCGGCCATCCGCGCGAGCAGCCGGACCAGGTCGGAGGTGTCGTCCAGGACCAGGACCACCCCGGATCCCAGGGTCGCGCCCGCCTCCCGGGTGCCCTCGAAGGTGAGGGGGATGCCCGTCTCGTCGCCGCGCACGAACACCCCGGCCGCGCCGCCGAGCAGGACCGCCCTGACCGAGCGCCCGGGCGGCGGACCGCCCGCCGCCCCGACCAGGTCGCCCAGGGTCGCGCCGAAGGGCAGCTCGTACAGTCCCGGGCGGCGGACCGCGCCCGACAGGCAGAACAGCTTGGTGCCGGTGGAGCCGCCGGTGCCCACGGACGCGTAGGCCGGTCCGCCGTCGAGCAGGATCGGCAGCACGTTGACCAGGGTCTCGACGTTGTTCACCGCGGTCGGCTTGCCGAACAGGCCCTTCTCCACGGGGAAGGGCGGCTTGGTCCGGGGCTCCCCGCGCAGGCCCTCGATGGAGCCGAAGATCGCGGTCTCCTCGCCGCAGACGTAGGCGCCCGCGCCGCGCCGGATCTCGATGTCGAAGGAGAACCCCGACCCCAGCACGTCCGGGCCGAGCAGTCCGCGCTCCCGCGCCCGGGCGATCGCGTTCTCCAGGTGCCGCAGCGCGCGGGGGTACTCGCCGCGGATGTACAGGTAGCCGTGGTGGGCGCCGATCGCGTACCCGGCGATCGTCATCGCCTCCACGACCGCGAAGGGGTCGCCCTCCATCAGGACGCGGTCCTTGAAGGTGCCGGGCTCGCTCTCGTCGGCGTTGCACACCAGGTAGTGCGGGCCGTCCGGCTGCTCGGCCGTGGCCCGCCACTTGCGGCCGGTGGGGAAGGCGGCGCCGCCCCGGCCGACCAGGCCGGAGTCGGTCACCTCGCGGATCACCCCGGCCGGGCCGAGCCGCAGCGCCCGGCGCAGCGCCGCGTAGCCGCCCTCGGTGCGGTAGCCGTCGAGGCTGAGCGGGTCGGCCACGCCGATCCGCCGCAGCAGGACGTGGTCGGGGGAGCCCGCGTCGGGCACGGCCGCGGCGGGGTCGGGCTCGGAGGCGGTCCCGGGCAGGAGGGCGGAGCCGAAGGTGCCCCGTCCGTCGTCTCCCGGGGGCCCGCCGTCCGCGCCGGTCGGCGACCCGTCGGCGGGGGAGCCCTGCGCCAGCGTGGCCAGGGCGCCGGCCGTCGCGGGGGCGGCCACGGCGTACCGGGGCGGGTCTCCCGCCTCCAGGGCCAGCGCGGCGGGCGCCCGCTCGCACATCCCCAGGCAGGGGCTCTCGTGCCAGGACACCGTGCCGTCGTGGCCGCCGGGCGGTCCGAGGCGGGCGGCGAGCCCGTCGCGCAGTCCGGACGAGCCCGCCGCCGCGCAGGCGATGTCCGTGCACAGGTGCACGACCCGGCGCGGCCGCTCCCGCAGAGCGAACATCGCGTAGAAGGAGGCGACGGCGTAGGCCTCCGCCGGGGGCACGGTCAGGCGGCGGCACACGTGGTCGAGGGCGGCCCGGCTGATCCAGCCGACCCGGTCGTTGACCGCGTGCAGGGCGGGGAGCAGCAGGTCGCGCCGGTCCCGGGCGGCGTGGCCGCCCCGTGCGTACCGGAGGTCGGCGTCCCGGCGGGCGCCGCCGTCCCACCCGGACTCGGGCGGGCCCAGCACGCTGTCGACGGCCTCGCGTTCGGCGGTGGTGGGTGCCTCGTCCAGGAATCGCAGGTCCACGGTCACCTCATTACGTGGGTCGGACGAATCGTGGGATTCTGTATACAGAGGACGGTATGGGGTATCTGGTCCGGTTGACAACCCTCCCGGGCGGGATCGTCGCGGTCGGATCCGCGTGCCTCAGCCGACGGCGGTCGCCCGGGTCCGCGCCGCCCCCTCCGGGACCCGGTCGATCCGGACCGCGGCCGCCTTGTACTCGGCCGTCCCGGCGATCGGGTCGGTGGCGTCGATGGTCAGCAGCTGGGTGTCCACCTGGTCGGGGAAGTGGAAGGTCATGAACACCAGCCCCGGACGCATGGACGGGGTGATCGAGACCGGTACCAGCACCGATCCCCTCCGGGAGGACACGCGCACCGGTTCACCGTCGGCGACGCCGAGCTTGGCGGCGTCCTCCGGGGACAGGTCCAGCAGTTCGCCGCGGCGCATGGGTGAGGAGAAGCCCGAGGTCTGCACGCCGGTGTTGTAGTCGTCCAGCCTGCGGCCGGTCGTCAGCCGGAACGGGTAGTCCTCGTCCAGCAGGTCCACCGGCGGCGCGTGGCCCACGATCCCGAAGGGCGCGGGCTCGCCGCGCTCGGCGGGGTCCTGTGACCACAGGCGCGAGTGCAGGTAGGTCGGCTCCAGGCCGTCCTCGGAGTAGCACGGCCACTGGATGCCGTGCAGTTCCTCCAACCGCGCGTAGCTCATCCCGCGGTGCATCGGCGAGAGCGAGCGGACCTCGTCCCAGATCTCCTCCGCCGTGGGGCGCTCCCAGGAGTGGCCCAGGCGGGTGGCCAGGTCGCACATGATCTCGATGTCGTCGCGGGCGCCCTCGGGCGGGTCCAGGGCCCTGCGGACCAGTTGGACGCGGCGCTCGCTGTTGGTGAAGGTCCCGTCCGACTCGCACCAGGACGCGCTCGCGGGCAGGACCACGTCGGCGAGCTCCGCGGTCCTGGTGAGGAAGATGTCCTGGACCACCAGGTGGTCCAGGGACCGCAGCCTGCGGGTGGTCCTGTGCGTCTCCGGCTCGGACTGGACGGGGTTCTCCCCGATGACGTAGAGCGTTCTCAGTCCTCCCCCGTCCATCGCCTCGAACATCTGGGTCAGCGTCCTGCCCCTGCGCCCCTGGACCGGTCGGCCCCACACGGCCTCGAAGTTCGCGCGGACCTTCGGGTCCAGGATGTCCTGGAAGCCCGCGAGGCGGTCGGGGATGGCCCCCATGTCACCGCCGCCCTGCACGTTGTTCTGGCCGCGCAGGGGGTTGAGGCCGGAGCCGTGGCGGCCCACGTGCCCCGTGAGCAGGGACAGGTTGATCAGCGCGCGGACGTTGTCGGTGGCGTTGTGGTGCTCGGTGATGCCGAGCGTCCAGCACAGCTGGGCGCGTTCGGCCCGGGCGTAGGCGTGCGCGAGTTCGCGGATCGCCTCGGCGGGGACGCCGGTCTCGGCCTCGGCCGCGGTGAGCGTCCACGGCTCGACCAGGGCGCGGTACTCCTCCAGGCCGGTGGTGGCGCGCCGGACGAAGGTGTCGTTGGCCAGCCCCGAGTGGAGGATCTCCCGGCCCATCGCGTGCGCCAGGGGGATGTCCGTGCCGACGTCGAGGCCGAGCCAGCGGTCGGCCCACTCGGCGGTCGGCGTACGCCGGGGGTCCACGACGAACAGCTGCGCGCCGCGCCGTACCCCCTTGAGTACGTGCTGGAAGAAGATGGGATGGGCGAAGCGCGGGTTGCCGCCCCAGATGACGATGAGGTCGGTGTCCTCGATCTCCGTGTAGGAGGAGGTGCCCCCGCCCGAACCGAAGGCCGCAGCCAGTCCGGCGACGCTGGGCGCGTGGCAGGTGCGGTTGCACGAGTCGACGTTGTTGGTGCCCACGACCACACGGGTGAACTTCTGTGCCATGAAGTTCATCTCGTTGGTCGCCCGGGCGCAGGAGAGCATGCCGAAGGAGTCGGGGCCGTGCTCTTCCACTCCGCGACCGAACCCGGAGGCCGCGCGGTCGAGGGCCTCCTCCCAGGAGGCCGGGCGGAGTTCGCCGCCGTCGCGGACGAGTGGTCGGGTGAGCCGGTCGTGGGGGGCCGGGGTGGCGTCGGATCGCATGTGGCCTCGCTTGGTCGTGGCCGGATTCGCTTCTTCGTGCCGTGCCGGGCGTGTCTCGGGTGCCGCCCGGAAGGTTTTGGATACTGCATACAGTATTGGCTTGCAGGGGGCGGCGGTCAAGGGCGTGCCTCAGGCGGGAGTGGACGCCGGGTCCGACGGTCCGCGGTCCGCCGCGTCGAGCACCCGAGCGTTGAGCAGCCCGGCCACGGCGTCGACGGTGCGGAGCGCGGGAGCGGGGGTGCCCGTCAGGTCGGCCAGCTCCACGACGGCGGAGAGGATGACGTCCAGCTCCATGGGGCGGCCCCGCTCCAGGTCGTGCAGGGTCGAGGTGCGGTGGTCCCCGGCCCGTTCGGCTCCGGCCAGGCGGCGCTCGACGGACACGTCCGTGCGTACGCCCAGCCGGGCGGCGACCTCCAGGGTCTCGGCCATCATGGTGCGCGCCAGGTCGCGGGTCGACCGGTTCCGGCAGATCTGGACCATGGTGGAGCGGGTGAGGGCGCTGAGCGGGTTGAAGACGATGTTGCCCATGAGTTTGACCCAGATGTCCTCGCGCAGGTCGGGTTCGATCGGGCACTTGAGGCCGCCCGCGTGCATCGCCGCCTGGAGCTCGCGGCAGCGCCGGGAGTCGGAGCCGTCCGGCTCGCCGATGGAGAACCGGGTTCCCTCCATGTGCCGGATCACCCCCGGACCGGCGATCTCGGTGGCCGCGTAGACCACGCATCCCACGGCCCGTTCGACGGGGATGACGCGGCTGACGGCGCCCCCGGGGTCGACGCTCTCGATCCTCCGGCCTGCCAGCGGCCCCCCGACGCCGTGGAAGTACCACCACGGGATGCCGTTCTGGGCGGCGACGACGGCGGTGGAGGGGCCCAGCAGGGGGCGCAGCAGCGGCCCGCACCCGGCGTAGTGCTGGGCCTTCAGCCCGAGGATGACGGTGTCGACCGGACCGATCTCGGCCGGGTCGTCGGTGGCGTGGGGGTGCGCGGTGAAGTCGCCGCGCGGACTGAGGACCCGGACGCCCCGTTCGCGCATGGCCCGCAGGTGCTGGCCCCTGGCGACGAGGTGGACGTCGGCGCCGCCCCGGTGCAGGGCCGCCCCCGCGTAGGCGCCGATCGCTCCGGCGCCCAGTACGGCGATTCGCATGGGACACTCCTTCCATTTCACATACTGTATACAGTATGCTTCACTGCATCGTTCCTCCAGTCGGCAGGGGAGAGAAGGAATGCCGGACCCGAGTGCCTCGGAAACTTCTTCGCTTCTTCGCCGGGATCCGCCTCCCCGGCCGGACGCGCGGCCGCACCGTGTCCTGATGCCCTGGGCGGCGGCACGGGAGTCGGCGCGGGCGACCGGTGCCGAGGGTGAACCGACCATGGTCGAGGAGCGACTCGCGGCGGCGCTCGGTGCCACCCTCGGCGCCGACCTGGTCTCGGCGGCCGACGTTCCCGCGTCGGACTGCGCGGCGATGGACGGCTACGCGGTGTCGGGTGAGGGCCCGTGGGCCGTCCTGGGCAGGTCGTTCGCCGGGCGCCCGGGGGCCGTCGCCCGCCTGCGCGAGGGGGAGGCGGTGGAGATCGCCACGGGCGCCGTCGTTCCGGAGGGCACCACCGCCGTGCTCCCCCACGAGCGGGCCACGGTCTCCTCCGGCACCGTCCACGGGACCGTCCCGTCGGGGCGGCACATCCGTCGGCGCGGCGAGACCACCCCCGCCGGGGAGCACGTGGCACCGCGCGGCGCCTGTGTCACCCCGGCCCTGCTGGGGCTGGCCGCGAGCCTGGGGAGGGACGCGCTGACCGTGGTCCGTCCCGTCGTCCGCGTCCTGGTCACCGGGGACGAGGTGGTGGCCTCGGGCACGCCGCCTCCGGGCGCGGTCCGTGACGCCATCGGGCCGCTGCTGCCCGGCCTCGTCGCCTGGGCGGGCGGCCGGTGCGCCCCCGCCGTGCGGCTGGCCGACGGCGGGCCCGGCCTGGCCGACGCCCTCGGGGAGGCGGGTTCCGGAGACGTCGTGGCGGTCTGCGGATCGTCGTCGGTCGGGCCCGCCGACCACCTGCGCGCCGTGCTGGCCGGGCTCGGCGCGCGAACCGTCGTCGACGGTGTGGCCTGCCGTCCCGGCCACCCGCAGTTGCTGTCGGTGCTGCCCTCGGGAACCGTCGTCGTGGGGCTGCCGGGCAACCCCGGCGCCGCGCTGGTCGCCGCGCTCACGCTCCTGGTCCCGGTGATCGGTGGCCGTGCCGGACGCCGCGACCCCGTGCGCACCGGACGCCGGGTCCGGCTGGGCGGGAGGACCCGGCCGCATCCCGACGACACCCGGGTGGTCCCCGTGCGGGTCAGCCGCGACCTGGCCGTGGAGCTTCCCTGCCGGGGGTCCGCCGACCTGGGCGCGGTCGCCGGCGCGGACGCCCTCGCGGTCGTCCCGCCGAGCCGCGTGCCGGGGCGGACACCCGACCGCGTGGAGTTGCTGGAGGTGCCTGGGTGACCGAGACCCCGATCACTCTTCGTACACTGTCTACAAAGAACACGTCCAGGAGATCGGGAGCCACTCCATGTCCCCGCAGGGGTTGAGCGCCGCAGCAGGGCGCGTCCAGAGACCGGTGCCACTGCGCGAGTCCGTCTACGAGGCCATCCTCGACCTCATCACCACACGTGAGCTCTCACCCGGCCAGCACCTGGTCGAGACCGAGCTGGCCAAGCACCTGGGGGTCTCGCGGCAGCCGGTCCGCGAGGCCATGCAGCGGCTCAGCAACGAGGGCTGGGTCGACCTGCGCCCCGGCTACGGAGCGTTCGTGCACACGCCCACCGAGAGCGAGGCCGACCAGCTGCTCGCCGTCCGCGCCCTGCTGGAGACCGAGTCGGCCCGTCTGGCCGCCGGGAACGCCACGCCCGAGGAGGTCGGCCGCCTGCGTCACCTCGTCTCGGTGGGACGCGAGGCGACCGGGTACGCCGACGTCGACGCGCTCGTCCAGGCCAACGCCGACTTCCACCGCGCCGTCACCGAGGCGTCGGGCAACCAGGTGCTCTCGGAACTGGTCGCCCAGGTCGACCGGCGGGTCCGCTGGTACTACGCGCCGGTCGCCCGGATCCGCGGTCTGGCCTCCTGGGACGAGCACTCCGGTCTGGTCGACGCCATCGAGGCGGGGAACGCGGACGAGGCCCTGCGGATCATGGGCGAGCACACCGAGCGCACCAGGCGCACGTACCACGAGGAGGTCGACGGCGTCTCCGCGGAGGAGCCGGATCAACAGCGCTGAAACGCTAGGAACCGTGCTGACGCGGGCATGATGAAGGCGTAGCGGGGTTCGGTGGTGAGCGAGATGTCCAAGCCAGAGCCCGGGACGCCACCCGGCCCGCCGGGGCCGTCCGGCACGTCGGAGCACATCGGTGCCGAGGGTGACACGGCGGCGGTGATCGACGAGACCGGTGCGGTCCTCGGCTGGACCCGCGGTGCGCAGGACCTGCTCGGGTATCCGGCCGCCGAGGTGGTCGGCCGGTCCGCGGTCTGCCTGCTCCCGGGGGCGCAGGACCCGGACCCGGCCCGTACGGCGAGGATCGCCGACCGGTGCCGTTCGGGCAGCGGTTGGCGGGGCAGGGTCGCGCTCCGCCACCGGAGCGGTCGGCCGGTCGAGGTCGACCTGCGGGTCTCGGCCGTCTTCGTCCTGGACGGGCGGCGGTGCTTCCTGGCCTCCGGACAGGAGCACGCCCCGGGATGGACGGTCGGCCAGTCCGTGCTGGACGGCTTCCTCACCCGCTCGCCGATCGGCATGGCCGTGCTCGACCGGGAACTGCGCTTCGTCTGGGTGAACGACACCCTGGAGCGGTTCGGCGGGGTGCCCAGGGACCAGCGTCTGGGCCGACGGTTGGGAGAGATCCTCCCCGGCCTGCGGGCCGAGGCGCTGGAGACCCTCATGCGGGACGTGCTGGAGACCGGCGCTCCCGTGATCGACCACGAGTACCAGGGTTGGAGCTGGGCGGACCCGTACCGCCCGCACGCCTACTCCAGTTCGTTCTTCCCCCTGGTCGACGCGGAGGGCGCCGTCACCGGTGTGTGCTACATGGTGATGGACGTCACCGAGCGGTGGAACGCCCAGCACCGCCTGCGCCTGCTCAACGAGGCCGGCACACGGATCGGCAGCACCCTGGACGTGTCCCTGACGGCCCAGGAACTCGCCGACTTCGCGGTGCCGCGCTTCGCCGACTTCGTCATCGTCGACCTTCTGGAGTCGGTCCTCGGAGTCGAGGAACCGCCGCCCTGGCCGCCCGGCACCAGACCGGTGCTGCGCAGGGCGGGGCTGAGTTCGATCCGGGAGGGGTGCCCGGAGGCGGTCGCCAGGCGCGGGGACCGGGTGGACTTCGTGCCGCCGCCGCACGACGCCCGCTACCTGGTCGAGGGCGACGCCGTCCTCATCCCGGTCCTGGACCCCGACGACGACCGCTGGGCGGTGGAGCAGCCGGCGCGGGTGGAGAGCATGCGCAGGTTCGGCCTGCACTCCCTCATCTCCATCCCCATGCGGGCCCGCAACACCGTGCTGGGGCTGGCCACCTTCGTCAGGTCGAAGAACCTGACGCCCTTCGAGCCCGACGACCTCATGCTGGCCAAGGAGCTGGTGAGCCGGGCGGCCGTGTGCGTGGACAACGCCCGCCGCTACTCGCGCGAACACGCCATCGCCCTGGCACTCCAGCGGACCCTGCTTCCGCACGCGCTCGCCACGGGGACCGTGCTGGAGACGGCGTCCGCGTACCTGCCCTCGGACGTCAAGGACGGGGTGGGCGGCGACTGGTTCGACGCCGTTCCCCTGTCCGGGGCCAGGGTGGCGCTGGTCGTGGGTGACGTGGTCGGACACGGACTCAACGCCGCGGCGACGATGGGCCGTCTGCGCACCGCCGTGCGCACGCTCGCGGACATGGACCTGCCCCCCGACGAGCTGCTGGCCCATCTCGACGACCTGGTGATCACCCTGGTCGACGAGAACCCGGAGGACGAGTCGACGGCCACCGCCATGACGGGCGCCACCTGTCTGTACGCGGTCTTCGACCCCGTCACCCAGCGATGCGCGATGGCGCGTGCCGGGCACCCGCCGCCGGTGGTGGTCCGACCCGACGGGAGTGTGTACGTCCCCCACCTGCCCGCCGGGCCGCCCCTGGGCCTGGGCGGACTGCCCTTCGAGGCGGCCGAGGTGGAGTTGCCGGAGGGCAGTCTGCTCGCCCTCTACACCGACGGCCTCATCCGGTTCGACGGCCGGGACCCCGAGTCCGGCATGTCCCGCCTCGGGCGCGCCCTGGCCCGTCCGGGGGTCCCGCTCGACGAACTCTGCCAGAGCACGGTCCGGCGGTTACTGCCGGGGCCCCACACCGACGACGCCGCGCTGCTGCTCACCCGGACGCACGCCCTGAGGGCGGACCAGATCGCCTCGTGGGACGTGCCCTCCGACCCGGCCGCGGTGGCGGACGTCCGTTCCCGCGCCTCCCGGCAACTGCACACGTGGGGGCTGGACGAGCTGGCGATGACGACCGAGCTCGTCGTCAGCGAGTTGGTCACCAACGCCATCCGCTACGCGACGGGCCCGATCCGCCTGCGGCTGCTGCGGCAGACCGGGCTGATCTGCGAGGTCTTCGACACCAGCAACACGTCCCCCCGGCTGCGGCACGCCCGCACCATGGACGAGGGCGGGCGCGGCCTCTTCCTGGTCGCCCAGCTCACGCACCGGTGGGGCACGCGGTACACCGGGGACGGGAAGATCATCTGGGCCGAGCAGCCCCTCCCCGCCGCCGGGGGCCGGGAGTAGGACGGACACCGCCCCCCGGGGCGCTCAGGCCCGGATGACGCGGTACCGGCTGCCGTCGTCCTCCCGTTCGAGGTACCCCTCCTCGACCAGGTAGCGGCGCATCGCGGACGGGTCGTCGAAGCAGGTGAGGATGGCGGTGTTCACCTGCTTCTCCGTGTACTCCAGCTCGGGGGCGAAGAGCCGGTCGGCGACCTGGCGCAGCGCCGCCTGGCGCAGGTCCGACCGTAGCGGGAGCCGGTCCAGACGGCCCTGCCGGAACAGGGCGTCGACCGGGTCGGACACCGCGGGCCGCTGGCCCTCCACGGCCTCCCGGAACACGTCCGGGGCGGCCGTGATCCGCTGGTCCGCCTCGCGCACGAGCCCGTCACGCAGCAGGCGCGCCAGGCGTTTGGCCGTCCTCGGTCCGCCGGACCGGACCTCGTCCGAGGGGAGCCCGTCGGTCCCCGCGCACACCACCCGGGCGTACAGGGCGAGCCGGTCGGCGTCCGCGAGGGAGGAGGCGAGCTGGGTCGGGTGCGGCACGGGGCCCTCCTGGGATCGGTGGCTGTTCCGCCACGTGATCCTAGGAGGTGCCCCCGCCGACTGGCCAGGGGTTTGCCGGGTCAGAGCGCGGCGAGGATGCGTTCCACGACCCGGGCCACCCCGTCCTCCTGGTGGGAGGGGGCCACACCCAGCCCCAGCACGGGATCGAACAGGTCCGGGTGTCCGTTGGCCATCGCGTAGCCGTGCCCCGCCCAGGTGAGCGCGGACAGGTCGTTGGGCATGTCGCCGAAGTAGGCGACCTCGTCCGCGCCCACCCCCCACGACGCGCACAGCTCGGCGAGGGCGTTGCCCTTGGTCACGCCCGGGGCGCTCATCTCCAGCAACCGGCTGCCGCCCGAGTAGGTGACCTCCGCGAGCCCCCCGACCGCGGTCTGGGCCTCGACGCGCATGTCGTGCAGGGGCGTCCGCGCCGCCCGCGCCAGCAGCTTGGCGATCGGCGCGGCCCGCTCCAACAGCTCCCCGACACCGTCGACCTCGGTGCTCCAGGGGGCCTGGGCCGCCCACTCCGACAGCTCGAAGGCCGGTTCGTACACGAGCCCGTCCCCGGTCTCCACGGCGAAGCCGAGATCGGGCACGGCGGCCAGCAGCTTCTCGACCACGGTCCCCGAGGTGTCCTGGCCCAGGGCGCGCACCAGGGGGGCGGACCGGTCGTGCAGGTGGGTGAAGGCGCCGTTGGCGCACACCACGGCGGCACACGGCAGCCGGTCGGCGATCATCCAGGTGGCCGCGGGGGGACGGGCGGTCACGACGACCACCCGCAGCCCCGCGGCGTCGGCGGCGGACAGGGCGTCGATGGTGCGGGGGGAGAGGGAGCCGTCGAATCGGAGGAGGGTGCCGTCGAGATCGGTCGCGATGACCCGGGGAGAGACCATGCCGTGGATTATCCCCGTCTCCTGTGACCGTTTCGAGTCGTTTCGGCGGGGGTGAGGGGCAGCGGCGCGCGGACGGTCGCGGGAACGCGTTCGATCACTCCGCCCCGGAACACGTCGTACAGGTCGAGGGTCTCCAGGTGCACGTACCCGATGTGGCAGTCGCAGGTGCCCTTCGGGCAGGGGGCGGGACCGAGCCGGGCCGCGAACGAGCCGTCGTAGAGGTTGCCCATCGGTGCGTCCACGAAGTGGCACCGGCGCACGTTCCCCTCCCCGTCCACGGACAGCACACTGTCACCGGTACGGCACGGGAGCCCGAGACTGACGTGGGGTGTGCGGCTGTAGTGGAAGTGCGGATCGATCTCCTGCCACGCGGCGGCCTCGGCGTCGGTGTAGCCGCGCCCCTCGGCCGCGTTCACCCACAGGTACACGTGCCCGGGGAGCTCGGCGCGCATCCGCCGGGCCGCCGCCAGGTGCTCGGGCTCACCGACCACGCCCACGCTGAACCGCACGCCGAGTTCGACCAGGCGGTGCGCCTTGGCCGCGAACCGCTCGTGCGTCACCTGCCCCGGGTGGTAGGTGGTCCACAGGGCGGCGGTGCCCAGGTCGCAGTCGGCCAGCCACTCGACCCGGCCGCTCGCGTTGGTCTGGATCGCCACCCGCTCCACGTGCGGCAGGTGGCTCAGCCGTCGGATGGCCGCGCGGTACCAGGACCGCACCAGCCCCTCACCCCACGGCGTGAACAGGACCCGGATCCGTGTTCCCGGATGCGCGGCGTCGTCCGCCACCCAGTCCGCGAACCGTTCGAGGGCGGCCCGGTCCGCGCGCAGCGCCTCCGGAGTGTCGCGCCGCTTGGCGAAGGGGCAGTAGGGACAGTCGTAGTCGCAGCTGGCCAGCGGGCCGCGGTACAGGAGGGTCAGGTGCGGGGGCGGTGCGGCGGTCCCGGAGCCGTGTGCGCTCACCGGGGTCACCGGGCCTCGTAGTCGGCCATCAGGGCCGCGACGGAGGCGGAGAAGAACAGGGGGCCGATCGCGTCGGAGTGGGCGATCCCCTCCTCGGACAGGCGGACGCGGTCCGCCCCCGGCCCCGAGGCCAGCCAGCCCCGGGCGCCGAGCACGGCGAACTCGGCGGGGAAGTCCGCCTCGGGGCGGGAGCCGAACCGGGCGGTGTAGGCGGCGGCGTCCATCCCCTCCACCCGCGGCAGGGACTGGAGCAGGTGGCGGCGGCGCCGCTCGTCCCCGCCCAGACGGAAGCCCACCTCGGCGTGCGCGAACCCGGCGGTGTCGCGCTCGACGTAGTCGGCGATGATCGACCGCACCTGTCCGATCCCCACCGCGTAGTCGAACGAGTAGTGGGTCGAGGAGGTGTAGGACCGGGCACCGCAGCCCAGCCCCACCATGCCGTCGGTCTGGCAGCAGTAGTCCGGCCCCGTGGCCTCGGGGGCGTCCGCGCGGCGGAACATCCGCATGGACACCTGCTCGTAGCCCCGCTCGCGCAGGTGGTCGCGGCCCTGCCGGTAGAGCGCCAGCCGGTGGTCGTCCCACGCGCGGGCGCGGCGGCCCAGCCCGGTCAGCGGCCGGACGTAGAGCGGGTAGAGGTAGACCTCCTCCGGCTCCCACTCCAGGGCGGTGTCCAGCGAGTACTCCCACGTCCGGGAGGTCTGGCGGTCGATGCCGTAGATGAGGTCCACGTTCAGGCCGGCCGTGGTGGCCGCCCGGATCGCGCGCAGCGCCCGGTCCACCTCGGCGCGCCTCTGCGGACGCCCCGCGGCGTGCGCCTCGGAGTCGACGAAGCTCTGCACCCCCATGCTGATCCGGGTCGCGCCACGCTCGGCGAGCACCGCCAGCCGGTCGGGGGTCGCGGTGGCGGGGGACGTCTCCACGGACACCGGGAGGGCGGACAGGTCCACCCCGAGGGCGCGTTCGGTGAGGTCGTAGACGCGGGTGAGCTCCTCCGCGGTCAGGTAGGTGGGGGTGCCGCCGCCCAGCGCCGCCCGGGCGAAGGAGGCGCCCTCCGGCAGCGCGGCGGCGACCGCGTCGGCCTGCCGTTCCAGGGCCTCCAGGTAGGCGGTGACCTGCTCGGCCGGGGGAGTCGAGCGGGTGAACAGGTTGCAGAACCCGCACCGCATCTCGCAGAAGGGGATGTGCGCGTACAGGGACAGGGCGCGCACGTCCTCGCCGCGCCACAGGTCGGCCAGGAGCGGCCGCTTCCGGAAGGGGCGGTACGCGCTCTTGTGCGGGTAGGCGTACACGTACGACTGGTAGGGGGAGTCCGCGCGCACCGGCTCGGGACGCGGGGTGAGGGAGAGGGTCACGGGTGCGCCTCCTCGGCGTCGACGGTGGTGCCCCGGGGCAGGACGGCGTGGGCGTAGGGGACGGTCCAGACGGTCTCGTGGCCGAGCCGGTGGCCGGTGTAGCCGTCCTCGCCGTAGGCCGTGCCGTGGTCGGAGCACACGATGGCGAAGCAGGGGCGGCGGGCGGTCATCGCCGCGACCAGCGGCGGGAGGTGGCGGTCGACGTACTCCAGGGCGGCGGCGTGGCTCTCCCGGGTGTCACCGTCCTCCGGGGTGGCCCCGGGCAGGTGGAACCAGTTGGGCTGGTGCAGCGCGGCCACGTTGAGCAGGAGGAACAGCGGTTGGGCGGCGGGGCGCCCGGCCGCGGTCCGGACCGCCCGGTCCACCTGGTTCTCGAAGGAGCGGGGGTCGGCGACGCCGAACGACTCCTCCCAGTGGCTCTCCGCGAACAGGTCGGGCAGGACCGACCCCAGCGCCGAGCGGCGGTTGAAGAACCCCGTGCCCCCGATGCACGCCGTGTGGTACCCCGCCTCGGCCAGGCCGCTCGCCAGGTCGGGGGTGTCGAAGGTCCAGGTGCGCGGCGCGGTGGTGGCGCTGCCGGGGAAGGCGGCGGCGAACAGGCGCGGGTGCGGTCCCGGGGCGGCCGGGGTGGGCAGGAATCCGGCGAGCATCGCCAGGTGGGAGGCGTAGGTGAAGCTCGCGGGGGCGTGTCGGCGCTCCCACCGCCCGCCCGGCAGCAGACGCGACAGGTGGGGTGTGCGGCCCGCCTCGGCCAGTTCGGCGGCCACGTCGTGGCGCAGGGTGTCGAGGGTGAGCAGGAGGATGTCGTGCGTGCCCACGACGGCGTTCATGTCCGGGATGCCGGACGGTGTGCTGCTGGTGGTGTTCATGGGGCTTTCGGGGATGTCTCGTCTCGGTGGGCGGCGGACACGGGGTCGGGGACGGGGAACCGGCCGGTGTCCAGGGCGTGCAACTGCTCGCCGTAGGTGTCGCGGCCCTCGTGCAGGACCCCGGGGATGAGGTCGCCGAAGGCGTTGACCTCGCAGACCGTGAACGCGCGCCATCCCGGGGAGACGAGCAGGTCCACCCCGGTGTGCAGGGTACGCGGGAAGGCCGCGGCGGCCCGCTCGGCGGTGGCCGTGGCCGCGCCCCACGCGCCCGGACCGACCGCCTCCCGGAGCGCGTCCAGGTCGCCCCGGGCGTTGCCGAGGTGGAGGTTGGTCATCGGCGAGGTGGACGAGCGCACCACGACGTGGGTGGCCCGACCCGCGACCACCACCACGCGCAGGTCGATGGTGCGCCCCGCGAACCCGGCCTTGGGCACCCAGCGCTCCACGTGCAGGCCGTCGGGGGCGAGGGCGTCCACGACCGCGGCCACCTCCGCCTCCGCGGTGTACGTGCGCAGCCGGAGGCTGTTGAACAGCGCGACCGAACCGTTCTCCGCCCGTTCCAGGTGGGCCGAGGTCACCGCGCGGATCCGGCCGCCGGGTGCGGTGGCCAGGGCGATCACACCGGAGGCGGATGAGCCGTGCCGGGGCTTGACGAACACGCGGTGCCAGCCCGCGTCGGCCATGGCCGCGCGCAGCGACGCGTAGCCGGTGACCGCTCCCGGGAGCGCGGGCGCCACCGGGACACCGTGCCGGTCGAGGCGGGCGTGACAGCGCCGCTTGTCGGACATGACCACCAGGTCCTCGGGCTCCTGCACCAGGTGGGCGCCCGGAGTGTCGGCCACGGCCGCCGCCAGGCGGTCGAGCGCGGCGCGGAACCCCGCGTGGTGGTCGGCGGTGCCCTCGGCACGGTGGGGGTCGGGGTCGCGGGTCCAGCCGCGCAGGAGCCGCTCGGTCGCCGCGTCGCCGCCGGGGGAGTCCACCCGGACCAGGGCGTTCCCGGGCAGGGTGACCGGCCCCGAGGCGAGGTCGCGCCAGGGGACGACCACGGGTGCGGGCAGGCCGGCGGCGCGGGCCGCGGTGAGGAACAGGTCGAGGCGGCGGTTGCCGGGGACTCCGACCACGACGAGCGGACGGTCGTGGAGGCTCACTCGGCGACCGCCGTGTAGTAGTAGACCTCGGTGTCCTCGCCGTCCTCGTCGTCGTACACGTCCGGCTGCCGGGGGCCGGAGAGGTCGGTCTCGACGTCCGCGTCGGTGAGGGCGGCGCGCACGCGCTCGGTGTTGTCCTGCGACAGGTAGTGGTGGTGCAGGTCGAGGCGGTTCAGGTTCCGGAACGCGGGGGCGTCCAGGAGGGCGTCGACGTCCTCGTCGCGCAGGGTGCCCAGGGACAGGTCCAGGGTGTCCAGGCGTGCGGTGACGGGTGCGTCGGCGAGAGCGCGTACCCAGTCGCCGGTGCGGTCGGAGTTGCGCAGGCCCAGGTGGCGTAGGCGGGGGAACGCCTCGCCGGACAGGAGCGGGGCCAGATCGTCGGTGGTGGTCCCGCCTCCGTACTCCTCGTCCCCCAGCCACAGTTCGAGGTGTTCCAGTTCGGGGAGGGAGGAGGCGCACACATCCCGGATCACCTCGGGGCGCAGGCCGCCGCTCTGCACGGTGAGTCGGCGCAGGCGTGTGTGTTCACCGATCCGCAGTTCCAGGTCGCCGCTGCCGCCGCGCACGGTGAACTCGGTGAGCTGGGGGAGGGCGGCCAGGAGCGGGGCCAGGTCGCAGTGGTGGATCCAGGAGATCTCGTTCTCCTCCCGCACGATCTCCCCGAAGAACAGGGCGCGCAGGTCGGTCAGCTTCGGTGCGAGCGCGATCAGGCGGTCGCGGACCTCCTCCGAACGGAATCCGAAGTCGTCGCCGGGAATGTTGCCGACGACGAGCGCGCGTACCGCGGACAGGTCCACCTCCTCGGCGAACCGCTCCAGGTAGCCCGACAGGTCTTCGACGGGCTCCGGACGGATGAGGCGGCCGTCCCGGGAGCTGGAGTACGGCAGCTCCGTCCTCAGACGCCACGCCACCGAGCCGGCGTCGGCGAGGGCGGCCGCCAGTGCGGCGTGCGGCGGGTACGGGTCCGGGACGGGGGTTCCGTCGCGGACCATGCGCTGGTACTCGCGGTCCACGGTGTCCCAACCGGGGAACTCCACGACGGGCAGCCCGGAGAATTCGGTGATGTGGTGGATGTTGGGCATGGGACGGCTCCGGTGGCTCCAGGTCGGGACGGATCGTGTCTACCAGGCTGTGGGGACACGACGTGTGGACGTGACGGGGCGCCTACTCGGTGACGGCGGGGTAGAAGTGGAAGGAGTGGCCGAAGTACTCGTCATCCTCGTCGAAGTCGTCGTCCAACCCCACCTCCCGGCGGTCGCCCACGTCGGTCTCCACACCCGCCGCGGTGAACTCGGCGCGGACCCGTTCCTGGATCTCCTCCGACAGGTAGTGGTGGTGCAGGTCCAGACGCTCAAGGCCCCGGAAGACGGGGGAGTCCAGCAGGACCGACGCGCCCTTGTCGCGCAGGGTTCCCATGGACAGGTCCAGGGTGTGGAGCGTGCGGGTGACGGGCGCGTCGGCGAGGGCGCGCACGAGGGCGTTGGTGTCCTCGGCGTTGCGCAGCCCCAGGTGGCGCAGGCGGGGGAACGCCTCGCCGGACAGGAGCGGGGCCAGGTCCTCCAGGGTGGTGCTGCCGCCGTACATCTCCACGCCCAGCCACAGCTCCAGGTGCTCCAGCGCGGGCAGACCGGAGGCCAGCACGCCGCGGACCGACGCGGCGCCGAGCCCACCGGACCGGAGGGTGAGCGAACGCAGGGACGCGTGCTCGGGGACGTGTGTCGTCGGGTCGCCGCCGCACACAGTGAGTTCGGTGAGGCCCGGGAAGGCCGCCAGGAGCGGGGCGATATCGGTCTGTTCGATCCAGGAGATCTCGGTTCCCTCGGGATAGTCGCCGAAGTAGAGGGAGCGCAGGCGGGGGAGACGGTCGGCGACCTCAAGGACCAGATCCCGGTCGGCCTCGGTGTCCGTCCCCACATCGTTCGTGAGGGCGCCGACGACCAGGGCGGTCACCCACTCCCCGCCGACCGTGTCGAGGAACCGTTCGAGGTAGGACCGGCGGTCCTCCACGCGGGATCTCTCCTCCTTGGTGCACGCGCAGTCGTCCCTCCACCAGAAGCAGAAGCAGTCCACGCCGTACTCCCAGAACCCCAGCCGCCAGGCGACCGACGAGGGGTCGGCGAGGGCGGCGGCCAGGTCCGGGTCGTGCACACTGTCGGGAACCGGGGCACCCTCCTGCCGGGCCCGTCGGCGGGCGGCGGCGAGTCTGCTGGCCTGTTCGGCGAACGAGGGGAACTCGACCACCGGCAGCCCGGCGTACTCGGTGACGTCGTCGGGGAAGCCCATGGGTGTCCGTTCTCCGGATCGGTGTTCTCGGGGTGCGTGCGTCCGGCGGGTCGCGGACCCACCGTTCGCCGCTGGACGGACCGCTACTCGGCGACCGCCGTGAAGTAGTGGGTCTCGTCGTCGTACACGTCCGGCTCCTGCGGGTCGGACAGGTCGACCTCCACACCGGACCCGGCGAACGCGGCGTGCACGCGCTCGGTGTTGTCCTGCGACAGGTAGTGGTGGTGCAGGTCGAGGCGGTTCAGGTTCCGGAACGCGGGGGCGTTCAGCAGGGCGTCGACGTCCTCGTCGCGCAGGGTGCCCAGGGACAGGTCCAGGGTGTCGAGTGTGCCGGTGACGGGTGCGTCGGCGAGCGCGCGTACCCAGTCGCCGGTGCGGTCGGAGTTGCGCAGGCCCAGGTGGCGTAGGCGGGGGAACACCTCGCCGGACAGGAGCGGGGCCAGGTCCTCCGGGGTGGTGCTGCCGCCGTACATCTCCACGCCCAGCCACAGCTCCAGGTGTTCCAGTTCGGGGAGGGAGGAGGCGCACACGTCCCGGACCACCTCGGGGCGCAGGCCGCCGCTCTGCACGGTGAGCTTGCGCAGGGACGGGTGCCCCTCGACGCGCAGTCCGAGCGCCTCGCTGCCCCCGCGCACGGTGAACTCGGTGAGCTGGGGGAGGGCGGCCAGAAGCGGTGCGAGGTCGCAGTGGTCGATCCAGGAGATCTCCTGCTCCTCCTGGAGGATCTCCCCGAAGAACAGGGCGCGCAGGTCGGTCAGCTTCGGCGCGAGCGCGACCAGGCGGTCGCGGACCTCCTCCGACCGGAACTCGTAGTCGTCGCTGGGAATGTTGCCGACGACGAGCGCGCGGACGGACTCCGGCGGCACCAGTTCGGTGAACCGGGCCAGGTAGGCGTCCAGGTCCTCCCGTTCGCCGTCCCCGACGTGGGTGTCGGCCTCCGTCCGCAGCCGCCAGGCCACCGGGCCCGGGGCGGCGATCGCCTCGAAGAGCGGCTGGTAGGACCTCGGCAGGGTCGCGTGCGGCTCGTTCCTGTTGCGGGCCCACCGCATGGCGGTCGTGAACTCGTCGCGGATGACGTCCCAGTGGGCGAACTCGACGACGGGCAGGCCCGCGAACTCGGTGACGTGGTGACTGTTGGGCACGGGTGGCCGCCTTCCGTGGAGATCGTGTCGCCCATGGATAGCAGGTGGAGGGGACACGCCGTCCGCGGCAGGGTGGTTCGGCCCTGGTCGGCGCTGCGCCGGGACAGGACACGCCACTCGGTGTGACAGTGTGTGCATGGCTAGGCACAGCGAACTCCGAGACTTCTGGGAACGCCGACTCGAAGGCGACTGGACCGAGAGCGGGGTCGGGTACCGGGCGCTCGGGCGCCCCTTCAACCGGTGGATGTACCGGGTGCGGGAGGAGGTCTTCCTCCGCGAGGTGGGCCGACTCGCCCCGCGCGGACGCAGCGTCCTCGACGCGGGCAGCGGCACCGGTTTCTACGTGCGCCTCTGGGAGCGCCTCGGGGCGGGGGACGTCACCGGGTGCGACATGACCGACGCAGCCGTGGCGCGGCTGCGCGGGCGCTTCCCCGACCACCGGTTCGTCCGCCAGGACGTGTCCGACCTGGACTCCTTCGACCCGGACTCCTTCGACGCCGTGTCGTGCATGGACGTCCTCTTCCACATCACCGAGGACGACCGCTACGCGAACGCCATGACGGAGTTCGCCCGGGTCCTGCGCCCCGGCGGGTACCTGGTCATCTCCGAGAACTGTCTGCAACGCCCCGAGCAGCGCGGGGAACACCAGGTCAATCGGACGCTGGAGTGGATCGCGGGGACGGCCGACAAGGCCGGGTTCGACATCGTCCGCCGCGTCCCCATGCTCGTGCTCATGAACGCCCAGGTGGACGCCGCGCTGCCGTGGCGCAAGCTGTGGGGCGGCGCCCTGCGCGCCGCGACCGTCACCGCGCCCACCGGCTGGCTGGCGGGCGCGGCCCTGTACCCGGTGGAGCGCCGCATGGTCCTCCGGCGGCGTGAGAGCCCCACCACGGAGCTGCTGGTGTGCCGCCTCCGCGACCGGTGCTGACCGGGGGACACGGGCCCGGGTACGAACTGTCGTGACGTGTACCGGGATACGGTTGACGTCCACCTTGTGTCGGAGGAGGCGGTCCGGGGGGCGGCGCCTCCGGGTCGGCCTGTGACCCGTTCGGGAGGCGACAGTGCGACGCTCGACGCTCGTTTCCGCGCTCAAGTGGGGGTTCGGGGGGATACTGGCGACCCAGGTCGCGGTGGCCGCGACGATCGTCGGGGTCAACCAGTGGCGCAGGCGCGTGCGCCAGCACCGGGCCCGTTTCCCGCGGACCGCGCCGGTGGAGCTGCCGGTCGGGGACACCACGGCGACCGTGTACACCTACGGCGAGGACGTCTACGAGGACATGCTCGCCGCCATCCGGGGTGCGCGGCGGCGGATCCTGTTCGAGTCGTTCATCTTCAAGGACGACCAGGTGGGACGGGAGTTCAAACGGGCCCTCATCGAGGCGGCCGACCGTGGTGTCGAGGTGTTCGTCATCTACGACGGGTTCGCCAACCTCGTCGTGCCGCGCGCCTTCTTCGACTTCCCGCCGGAGGTGCGGGTGCTGCGCTACCCGGCGTTCCGCCCGGAGGTCCTGCTGCTGAACGTGCGCAAGTCGGGCCGTGACCACCGCAAGATCCTCACCGTGGACGGGGAGACCGGCTTCGTCGGCGGCTACAACGTGGGCTCGCTGTACGCGACGGAGTGGCGGGACACGCACCTGAGGGTGTCCGGGCCCGCGACGTGGGAGCTGGAGAACGCCTTCGTCGACTTCTGGAACATGAACCGGGGCGACCGGTATCCGAGGCTGGAGCACCTGGGCGACACCGGGTGGGACGCGCGCCTGCGGGTGCACCGGAACGTCCCCGAGCAGCTCATCTACCCGATCCGGGGGATGCTCCTGGAGGCCATCGACCGGGCCAAGGACCGGGTGCTGTTCACGCAGGCCTACTTCATCCCCGACCGTGAGCTGCTGCGGGTCCTGGTGGACGCCGCGGCGCGGGGCGTGGACGTCAACGTGCTGGTGCCGGAGGACTCCAACCACGTGATGGCCGACTGGATGGCCCGCGGGCAGTACACGGCCCTGCTGCGCGGCGGGGTGCGGCTGTGGCTGTACCAGCACGCCATGGTGCACGCCAAGACGGCGACGGTGGACGGCCGTTGGAGCACGGTCGGCACGGCCAACGTGGACCGCCTGAGCATGACCGGCAACTACGAGATCAACGTCGAGATCTTCGACGAGGGCGTGGCCAAGCACCTGGAGGAGGTCTTCGCCAACGACATCACCAACGCGCGGGAGCTGACGCTGGAGGAGTGGCGGGGCCGCCCGTTCGCCGCGAAGTTCGGCGAGCTGGTCCTGGCCCCGTGGCGTCCGTTCCTGTGAGTCCCGTCGGCCGGGTGCGCCGGGAACCGGGGCCGGGGCGCTCAGGCGGTCGGGCGGGGCGTGTCGGGGCGGGGCAGGTTGAAGAAGGGGTCGCGTTCGGCGCGGCGGGGGCGGGGGCCGCCCCAGTGCTGCGGGCCGGGGTGCGGGTCGCGGTGGAGGGCCTGGGCGATCGCGGACTCCGATCCGCCGCGCTGTCGGGTCCTGCCCCGTCCGTCGTCGTGCGACCGGTCCGCGTTCGGCATGGTGCGCGCGCTCCCCACAAGCTCGTCGGCCGGTCCGCGGACCGGCGGCCGTGATCGTCCTGGTGGCCATGATCGGTGAGGAGGGGCGCGGTGTCATGGCGACACGGTGGGGACGGGTGAAGTCCTTGGCGGAGCGAACGGCCCGGAAGGGGGCGGAGCGCCGTGGACCGCGGTCAGACGCACGGCCAAGGCGCTTCCGCCGACGGTGATCCAGGGAGGTCCTCCCAGGTCACCCGTGGCGGCCCCAGCAGGATTCGAACCTGCGACACCCGCTTTAGGAGAGCGGTGCTCTATCCCCTGAGCTATGGAGCCATGGGCGCGGTACGGAGGTATCGCTTCCCCCGCCGCTGGGCCAAGCCTAACCCAGGATGGGAGTGCGTGGGGTGTCGGTCGGCCTTCCGGGGCCGTGACTCGGGGACTCTGGGCGCAGGGTCGCAGTACGCTGCTCTACGATTGGTTGTCCTGGTGGCGGTGTGATGTTGTTCACGGCGCGTGTCGCGTTTTGAGTTCGTATACCCCCTTCCCGCTTCGGTTGACTGGGAGGGGTATCCCCATGCGCCGCTCTGACCAGGAATAACGACGAACGTCCGTGTGGGTGTCCAGTGGAGGTCGGGGAGACCGGACCCGATGGGTGCCGCTCGGCGTTTCGGTCTCGTGTGTCCGCATGTGGACATGTAGTACGTTGCGATGCGGCCACGTTAGGTGTTCGACGACATGCAGGCGGAGGATCATTCGTGCCGTTCACTTCTGATTCGGCGCGGCGGGGCTCCCGCGCACCGGGGAACGGGATGCCGGCCGGCCTCGCGGAGTCGCACCGTGGTCCGGGCTGGCCGCTGAGGTCTCTCACGCTGCTGGTGGTCACGGCGTTTCTGGCGGTGTCCGGGGTCACCGGTGCGTTGGCTCCCGCGAACGCGCAGGAGAACGATCTGGCGCAGTTGCGCGAGCAGAACGAGGCGGCGGCGGACGCCCTGGAGGCGGCCACCGACGAGTACGTCGAACGCCAGGAGGCGGTGGAGGACGCCCAGGACGAGCTGGTCGAGGTCCTCCACGATCTCCAGCAGACCGAGATCGAGCTGCGCGAGATGCGGGTGCCGCTCGCCCGGCTGGCCAGCACCCTGTACCAGCAGCCCGGCGGCGGTATCCTCGCGACCCTGGCCTCGGGGTCGCTGGACGAGGACCTCCAGATGCAGTCCTACGCGGCCAAGATCGCCGAGGACAACGAGGCGCTCATCGAGGACGCCACCAGCCTGCGCGAGGAGCAGGTCGAGCTGGCGGCCCAGGCGCAGGAGCTCCAGACCACCACGCAGTTGGAGCAGGTGGAACTGGCCACCGAGGTCGACGAACTGCGCGACCAGGCGGAGGAGAGCACCAACGCGCTCATGGAGGAGCTGGAGAACCTCGGACTCGACCCCGGCACCTACATGAACCAGGCCGACTGCGACGCGTCCGCGGCCTCCGACGCCTCCGGTTACCCGAACGGGCAGCTGCCCCAGTCCTCCCTGTGCGCGCTCTACGACGACAAGTTCCTGCGCGCCGACGCCGCCTCCGACTTCTTCGAGCTCAACATGCGGTACGTGGAGGCGTACGGCGAGAACATGTGTCTCACCAGTGCCTACCGTGACCTGCCGAACCAGTACCGCGTGTACCGCGAGGTGCCGCCGGGCTACGCCGCCGTCCCGGGTACGAGTAACCACGGGCTGGGTCAGGCGCTCGACCTCGGCTGCGGTATCCAGAACTACCGCTCCGATCGGTGGAACTGGATGAACGCCAACGGTCCGGACTTCGGTTGGGAGCACCCGGCGTGGGCCAAGTCGAACCCGTTCGAACCCTGGCACTGGGAGTACCAGCGCTGATCGGAGGGGCGGCCCGGTGGGGACGGCGCACGGCCGCCCCCACCGGACGGATCAGACCGTCTCCGGGGTGAGTTCGCTGGTGCACTGGCCGCAGCGGCTGGCCTTCTTGGGGACGTCGCCGAGGCAGTAGGGGCACGACCGGGTGGTGGCCTCCTCCGCCTTCTCGAACCGCTCCAGGAGCTTGCCGACCGGCATCACCACGAAGAAGTACAGGATGGCGGCCGTGATGAGGAACGAGATCAGGGCGTCGACGAACGCGCCGTACATGAACCGGCTGTCGTTGATCTCGAAGTAGAGGTCGCCGAACGTGGGGATCCCGCCGAAGATCCCGATCAGCGGGGTGATGAACCCTTCGGTGAACGCGGTGATGAGGTTGGCGAAGACGGCGCCGATCACGACCGCGACCGCCAGCTGCACCAGGTTCCCCTGAAGCAGGAACTTCTTGAAGCCTTCCATGGAACTGCCCTACGTAACTCGTGTTGTCAGGTGTGGCGCCGGATATGGCGCTTGGTCAGCATTCACCACCCGTGGTCATCGGTCAACCGCGCATGGTGATCGACAGGCGTGAGGCGGCCGCGTGCCCGGCCAGCGCCCGGGCCTCGCCCGGGGTGGCGGCGATGACCAGGAGGGCACCGCCCTCTCCGCCACCGGGGCCCTCGTCCGGTACGGCGAGAACGGGCCGGTCCCCGGCCACCTCCTCCGCCGGCCTCGCGCGCGGTCGGTGCGGATCGCCGTGTCCGGTGGCGGCCAGGACGTCCACCCGGTCGCCCGGTGACAGCAGGCCGACCGCCCCGGGGTCGGCGACCCGGACCGGGACCGCGACCAGGCCGGGTCCGTAGGCGCGGGCGGGGGGATCGGCCAGGCGGGCGTCGGTGATCACCTCACCGCGGCGTACGGGGGCGTTGAGGAGGAGTCCGGCGGTGGCGGTACCGGAGGCGAGGGCGCCGTCGGGGGCCGCGGGGCCGGGCAGGGCGCGGCGGACGAGGTCGCGCTCGGTGAGGGGGTGGGAGGGGTCGAGGTCGCGGGCGGCGACGAGTACCTCGGTGGTGGCTCCCGGCGGGGGGCGGAGCAGCAGGGCCGTGCTGAGCAGCGCGACGGCGGCGAGCAGGGTCGCGATGAGGCGCCGGTGCCGGTCGATCAGGCGGGTGAGGGCGTTGCGGTGGCGGTGGGGCCGGGAGGGAGCGGTGGCCATGACTCCACGCTAGGGCGCCAAGACGCGCCGTGGCGGTTGTCCACAGGCCGGATCCCCGCAGGGGCGGACGGTGCGCCGCCGGAGATCGGCGGCGCGCTGACCGTCAGCGGCCGCGGCGGTTCAGTTGGCCGCGGCGGGGGTACTGGACGCGCTGGACGCGCTGTCCGAGCCGCTCTTGCCGGACGATCCGGAGTCGCCGGAGGAGCTCGCCGGGCTCTTGGCGTCGGAGGAGTCGGACGAGGAGGAGGCCGAGTCGCCGCTCTTGCCCTCACCGGACGTCGAACCGGTGATGGCGGAGCTCTTGGAGGACGTGCCGCTGTCGGTGCGGTAGAAGCCCGAGCCCTTGAACACGATGCCCACGGCGGAGTACACCTTGCGCAGGCGCCCCTCGCACTCGGGGCAGACGGTCAGGGAGTCGTCACTGAAGCTCTGCACGACCTCCATCTGGGCGCCGCACTCGGTGCACGCGTACTGGTACGTAGGCACTGTTCGTGTCCTCCTAAACTGGCACTCTCGCCCGTTGACTGCTAAATAGTAGTCGGTCGCCGACCTGGGCCGCGACAGCACCTCGTGCCGAACGGGCCTCGGAGAGGGCGGAACCGGGACGGCGGCGTCACCGGGCGCGACCGTCAGTCACAACGCTGCGGCGGGGTGGGTTAATCCCCGGTCATCCGCTTCGTCCGTTCCCGCGCGTCGGGCCAGACCGAGGCGCCGGGGTCGAAGGCGCGCAGGCCCCCACCCGGTGTGACCACGGCGTCCACCGGCTGGTCGTGCGGTTCGCCGGGCACCGACGCCACGAACTCCTCGTCGTGCACCACCGCGATCGAGGGCGTGTGCGGGCCCTTGCGGGCCAGCGCACGGTCGTAGCAGCCCGCCCCGCGCCCCAGCCGCATCCCCCCGCGGTCCACGGCCAGCGCCGGGCAGATCACCGCGTCGGCCCGGGCCAGCACCCCGGCCCCGTAGCGGTGGCCGGTGGGTTCGACGAGCCCGTGCCCGGCCGGGGCCAGGCTCTCGGGGCCCTCGAAGGCGGCCCAGTCCAGGTCGCCCCCGGGCAGGAAGACCGGCAGCAGCACGTACGCGCCGCGCTTCCACAGCGCCGTCACGAGCCTGCGGGTGTCCGGTTCACCGCCGACCGAGTAGTAACAGGCGACGGTTCCGCCCATGGCCAGCCACGGGAGTCCCATGAGGGCGTCCCGGACCGCCGCCCCCACCCGGTCGCGCTCGTCGCTCCCGCGCTCCCGGCGCGCGGCCAGGATCCGCCGCCGCAGTGCCCGTTTGTCCGACCGGTCCCCCGGTTCGCCCTCGCCGCTCATGGTCCCAGTCTGGCACCGTCCGTCCCCTCCGGACCCGGGGCCTCCCTGCCGCCCACGGTGAACACCGGGTGGCGGTTTCTGGTCATTGGTCCGAAACCGCCGGGACTTCTCCACCGGTGAAGGCACGAGAAGAGCACGGGCGGCCGGGCGTCTGTCCTAGAGTGCCGACATGAGTGCCGACACCGACCAGACGCGGACCCGACCCGCCGCCACCTCCGTCACGAAGGCGGTCGTGCCCGCGGCGGGCCTGGGCACCCGTTTCCTGCCCGCGACCAAGGCCACTCCCAAGGAGATGCTGCCGATCGTGGACAAGCCCGCGATCCAGTACGTCCTGGAGGAGGCGGTCGCCGCCCGGCTGCGCGACGTCCTGATGATCACCGGGCGCAGCAAGCGTTCGATCGAGGACCACTTCGACCGGGCCTACGAGCTGGAGGAGGCGCTGGCGGCCAAGGGCGACCAGGAGCGCCTCCGGTCGGTGCGCGAGTCCAGCGACCTGGCCCAGGTGCACTACGTCCGCCAGGGTGAGCCCCGGGGACTGGGCCACGCCGTGCTGTGCGCGGAGGCGCACGTCGGCGACAACCCGTTCGCGGTGCTGCTCGGCGACGACCTGATCGACAACTCCGGCCTGCTCAGCCGGATGATCGAGGTACGCGAGCGGCACGGGGGCAGCGTCGTCGCGCTCATGGAGGTCGAGCCCGAACAGGTCTCCCTCTACGGCTGCGCGGGCATCGAGCCCACCGACGAGGAGGACGTCGTCACCGTCACCGACCTCGTCGAGAAACCCGCTCCGGAGCAGGCGCCGAGCCGGTGGGCGATCATCGGCCGCTACGTCTGCGACCCGGCCGTCTTCCCGGTCCTGCACGAGACCCCGCCGGGGCGCGGCGGCGAGATCCAGCTGACCGACGCCCTGCGCGAGCTCGCCCGGCGCAAGCCCGAGGACGGCGGGACCGTGCGCGGCGTCCTGTTCCGGGGCCGCCGCTACGACACCGGCAACAAGGCGGACTACATCCGCACGGTGGTCGACTTCGCCTGCCGACGCCCCGACCTGGCCGCCGAACTGCTGCCCTGGCTGCGGGAGTTCGTCGAACGCCAGGAGAGGTCCGCCCACCCGTCACCCGCCACCGCCCCGGAGGCCGCTCCGCGGTAGGGCGGGGCACCCTCAACGGGCGGCCTTCGGCCGGGGTGTTCTTCTTTCCGTCACCCGCCACCGCCCCGGGGGCCGCTTCGCGGTAGGGCGGGGCACCCTCAACGGGCGGCCTTCGGCCGGGGTGTCCTTCTCCCCGTCACCCGCCACCGCCCCGGGGGCCGCCTCCGGTGCGGTCCTCCTGGCCGGTGCCCGGGTCCGTCGTGGTGACAATGGGACGTGGGCCTCCTACCGAGACGGCTGGGTCGCCCACGTGGACCACGAGCCGGAGGGACCCCCTTGAAGACCGTCGAACAGCACGTCAACGACGTCCTCGGACTGATCACGCCGCCCGAACCGACCGAGGCGGACCTGCTCGGGGCGTACGGGACGGTACTCGCCGAGACCGTCACGTCGCCGGTGTCGCTGCCGGGGTTCGACAACTCGTCGATGGACGGATACGCGGTCCACGCCGCCGACCTGGCCTCCGCCAGCGCCGGAGCCCCGGTGAGCCTTCCGGTGACCGCCGACATCGCCGCCGGTGACGGCGGCCCGGTCGAGGTGCGCCCGGGCGTGTGCGCCCGCATCATGACCGGTGCGCCGCTGCCCGCGGGGGCGGACGCGGTTGTACCGGTCGAGTGGACCGACGGCGGCACGACCACGGTGCGCGTCGACCGGCCGGTCCGGGCGGGCAACGCCGTCCGGCGCGCGGGGGACGACGTCCGGGAGGGCGCCGAGGTGGTGCGGGCGGGGGTCCGGATCGGTGCCGGGGAGACGGGTGTCCTGGCCGCGGTCGGCCGCCGCACCGTCCGGGTGATCCCCCGGCCCCGGGTCGTCGTCCTCTCCACCGGGGAGGAGCTGGTCGAGCCCGGCAGTTCGCTGGGTCCCGGGCAGATCTGGGAGTCGAACAGCTACATGCTCGCGGCGGCCGCCCGCGACGCCGGATGCGACGTCCACCGGCACGGCTTCGTCGGTGACGACGCGGAGACGGTGCTCGGCACCCTGGAGGGGCTGCTGACGCGCGCCGACCTCCTCGTCACCAGCGGAGGGGTGAGCATGGGCGCCTACGACGTCGTCAAGGAGGCGCTCACGCGCCGGGGCACCGTCGAGTTCACCCAGGTCGCGATGCAGCCGGGCAAGCCCCAGGGGTTCGGGACGGTCGGCCCGGACAGGACGCCGATCCTCACCCTGCCCGGCAACCCCGTGAGCGCCTTCGTCTCCTTCCAGGTCTTCGTCCGCCCCGTCCTGCGCAAGCTGCGCGGGCTGGACCCGGACCCGCTGCCGACCACCCGCGCGACCCTGACCTCCCCCGTGACGTCCCCTCCCGGCCGCCGCTCCTTCCTGCGCGGTGTCCTGACCGGGGCCGCGCGCGGGTCGGACGACCGGCCGACGGTGGCGCCCGCGGTCCGGCAGGGCTCCCACCAGCTGTCGGCGCTGGCCGACGCCGACGCGCTCGTGGTGGTGCCCGAGGACGTCACCGAGCTGCCCGCCGGGGCGGTCGTGGAGGTCATGCGCCTGCCGGAGGGATGACGCTCCCCGACCCGGACCCCGGCAGCGGGGCCTTGGGGCCGGACCGGGCGGCGTCACCGGGGACCGTCGGCGTGCCGTACGGTCGTGGTGGACGCGCCGACGCGCGTCCCCGCGGTCTGGCCCGGCCGGGCCGCGCTCGACGTTCGAGTGCTGACGAGGCGACCCATGAGCAACACCCCACGGACGGAGGGGGAGCACCCCTCCGGCTTCACCCACCTGGACGCGTCCGGAGCGGCGCGCATGGTCGACGTCTCCGAGAAGCGGGTGAGTGCGCGTACCGCCACCGCGACCGGGCGGGTCCTGCTCAGCCCGGAGACCGTCGCCGCACTGCGCGGGGGAGAGGTGCCCAAGGGCGACGCGCTGGCGGTCGCCCGGATCGCCGGGATCCAGGGGGCCAAGCGCACGCCGGACCTGGTCCCGCTGTGCCACCCCATCGCCGTGCACGGCGCCGACGTCGACCTGACCGTCGCCGACGACGGCGTGGACATCACCGCCACGGTGCGTACCGCCGACCGCACGGGTGTGGAGATGGAGGCGCTCACCTGCGTCATGACCGCCGCGCTCGGACTGGTCGACATGGTCAAGGCGCTCGACCCCGAGGCCGAGGTGACCCGGGTGCGCGTCGAGGAGAAGACCGGCGGCAAGAAGGGGCACTGGAGGCGCGGTGAGTGAGCGTGCCGACGGCGGCCCGAGGGTCGTCGTCGTCACGGCCTCCAACCGGGCGGCGGCCGGGGTGTACCCGGACCGGTCCGGTCCGGTGATCGCCGAGCGGCTGCGCGCCCTCGGGTGCGCGGTGCTCGGGCCCTGGGTGGTTCCGGACGGGGCTCCCGTGGCGGAGGCCGTCGACCGGGCGCTGGAGGAGCGGGCCGACGCCGTGATCACGACCGGCGGCACCGGTCTCACCCCGCAGGACCGGACCCCCGAGGCGACACGCCCGATGCTCGCCTTCGAGATCCCCGGGATCGCGGAGGCCCTGCGCGCGGAGGGGCGGGCCAAGGGCGTGCCCACCGCGATCCTGTCCCGTGGACTGGCGGGGGTCGCCGAACGCGGCGGCCACCGCATGCTCGTGGTCAACCTGCCCGGATCACGGGGCGGGGTGAAGGACGGTATGGACGTGTTGGAACCGATCTTGTTGCACGCGGTCGACCAGCTGCGCGGCGGTGACCACCCCCGCCCTGAATGAGACGGAAGAATGACCGGAATCACATCCCGGGCATTCCGTCCATGGAGAATTCCTTGACCTTGGTCCGGTTTTCGGCGCGCGACTATCGGAGTTAGGTGGAAACCAGAACTCGGATCATGCGGATGACGCCCGACACGTCGGACCTCCGGGGTGGAATACTGGGAGAGGTCGCCGGCGGTGGGCGCACCGCACGTCCCGAAGGGGGCGTGTCCGTGACCGGTGGCGCCGAGAGGCTCGGAGGGACGGTCGTGTATCGCAGACAAGGGTGGCCCGTCACCCTGGAGGAGGGGGCGGTCGCGCTCCGCCCGCTGCGGCTGCGGGACGCCGTCGCGTTACGCGACACCCGCTCGCGCAACGCCGAGTGGCTGCGCCCCTGGGAGCCGACCTATCCCGAGATGCCGCTGCGCACCACCGGGCTGACCCCCTACCTCGCGATGCTCCAGGCCATCCGCAGGGAGGCCCGTCAGGGGCTGTCCATGCCCTGGGCGATCACCTTCGGGGACGAGTTCGTCGGACAGCTGACGGTCGGCGCCATCGTCTGGGGATCGGCCAGATCGGCGCAGGTCGGGTACTGGATCGACAGCGCCCACGCCGGCCGGGGGATCACACCGACGGCCGTCGCGCTCGCGGTCGACCACTCCTTCTTCCGTGTCGGACTCCACCGGATCGAGGCCAACATCAGGCCGGAGAACAGGGCCAGCAGACGGGTCGTCGCCAAACTCGGCTTCCGTGACGAGGGGGTGCGCAGACGTCAGTTGCACATCGACGGCGCCTGGCGCGACCACATCTGCTACGCGCTCACGGCCGAGGAGGTTCCGCACGGTCTGCTGCGGCGCTGGCGCGACCGTGACCCGTCCGATCCGTTCCCCGAGTCCGGTTCCGACCCCGGTTCCGCTTTGGGGCCGGAAGGCCCGAACGGAACCGGGGATCCGCGCGATCCGGCCAGTCCACGTCCGGGAGCGAACTGAACGGGGCGGCGCCGCGGATGCGTTCGGAGTCCAAACCCCCCTTTACCCAGATCAACTCATTACTTTGCGTTGAATTGACACTACTCTCCGAAGTAACGCGCTGACCTGCACTTCCCCACTCCGGGGTGCGTCGACCGAAACTGAAGGTCCACAATCTTGCGACACTCCGGTCAGAATGTGGCGCATTTATGGACACGGGGTCGTACCGTGCGGAACGTAGACGCATTGACGATGCGGCCAACGCGTGGATATGGCTCACCGGAAACGGCCCCGGCAGGACGGGGGTCGTCGGGGGCGGGCCCCGATGAGGGGGCGTCCCGGGCTCGGGGGGTGCCACGCGGCGCGGTGTCGACGAGGTGTCGAACAACGTTCAGTGGCCGTCATCGTGAGGAGGGGTGATGAGCAGCTCTCCTCTGTACCTGGCCATCGTGGTGGTCTGGCTCATCGTCCTCGTGCCGATGCTGTTGCGCAAGGACTCAGTGGACACCGTCCACGAGGACCAGCGTCGGGGGGACGAGTGGGAGCCGGCCGAGGACCCGGAGGCGTTCGCGTCGGCCGGGGGCGACGAGGCCCGCGCCGAGGGGGACGCGTCTCCGGAGGGCGGCGGGGATCCCGACGCGGAGGAGACCCTGGTCCTGCGGCGTCCCGCCGGTCGGGTGGCCGGCCGCGAGGGGGCACCGGGGGAGGTCCGACCCCGCGGGGGCGCCCGTTCCGGGCCCCGGGGCCACGAGGGGCGGCACCGCACCGCGAGTGCGTCGCGGGCGCGTGTCATCGCCCGCAGGCGTCGCCGCACCACCGGTCTGACGCTGGTGAACGCGGCCACGGTCGTGGCGGTGCTGTTCGGGCTGGGGCCGTGGTGGGTCGTGCTCCCGCCGGTCCTGCTCCTGTCCGGCCACCTGGCCCTGCTCAGGGAGGCCGCCAAGGCCGACGCCGAGCTCCGTGAGGCCCGGCTGAGGGCCCGCCGCCGTGCGGCGCTCAGGGCGCGTCAGGAGGCCGAGGAGGACCAGCGGCGCGAGGCGGAGCGGGAGGCCGAGGTGATCGCGCTGCGCGAGCGCCGCAACCAGGTCTACGACCAGTACGCGGACGCCCACCTGCGGGCGGCCGGGGACTGATCCGGGCGGCGGTGGTCCGCTCGTGTTCTGACCACCGCCGAACTCCTGCTAGTCTTTATCTCGTCTTCGGGGCTATGGCGCAGTCCGGTAGCGCACCTCGTTCGCATCGAGGGGGTCTGGGGTTCAAATCCCCATAGCTCCACCGCAGACACAAGGCCCTGCTTCCCACGGGAAGCGGGGCCTTCGTCGTGCCGCGCGCACGCGCGCACGGCATGGCGCGGGGCCCGTCCCCGGTGGGTCGGGCCCCGCGGTGTCTCCTGGTCCGGGTGCTGTTCCCTCGGTGCGGGCGGTCTCCGGACCGGAGCCCCGAGTGTCACCGGCGAAGTTGCTATCCCCTGCGGTGGGGCGACCGGGCACGGTCCCAGAGTACTCCGCACCCGCTCCCGTGCCCGGCGGGCGTTCCCTGCCCTGCTCTCCGGAGTAGATCTTTACAGTGGCAACTTTCCGCCGTATGGTTCACCGCATGGCAGACGGATACCACCACGGAAACCTGCGTGCCGCCGTCCTGGAGAGGGCGGCGGAGGTCATCGGGAGGGAGGGGCCCCACTCCTTCAGCCTGCGCTCGCTCGCGGCCGACCTCGGGGTCAGCCACACCGCGCCGCGCCACCACTTCGGCTCGCGCGAGGGCGTCCTCAACGCGATCGCGGTCGAGGGGTTCCAGGGGCTGGCGGAACGCCTGCGCGCCAGCCGCGCGGCGGGGGGCGGCCTCCTGGAGGCGGGGGTGGAGTACGTGCGCTTCGCCGTCGATCACCCCGCGCACTTCCAGGTGATGTTCGCGCCCAACCTGCTGAACGAGGACGACGCGGAGCTGGCGGCGGCCCGCTCCGCCGCGTTCGCCGAACTCACGACCGGGGTGGACTCCGTCGACGGCGGAGGCATGCCGGAACGGGACAGGCCCTACGCCGTGGTCGCCGGGTGGTCGATCGTGCACGGCATCGCGACCCTGGCACTGACGGGGAACCTCGACGCCTCCGGCGTGCGGGAGCTGTTCGACGACCCCGACCTGCTCGCCGTCACCCGCCGGAGCGCGGGCCTGCTCTTCGGCCGGCGTTCCCCCGAGGGCTGATCCGGGACGGCCGTGGCGCCGCCCAGTTCACGTACTCGGCGCGGACGGCGCGGACGGCGTGGACGGCGGCCTCGGTACGGGAGTGGACCTGGAGCTTCTGCAGGATGTTGCGCATGTGGTTCTTCACGGTGTTCTCCGTGATGAGGAGCCGCTCGCCGATCTCCCGGTCGTTGAGCGAGTGCGCCAGCAGCTTGAGCACCCCGGTCTCCCGCGGGGTCGGCTACGGCAGTGCCGGGGTCCCGTGCGCAGAGCCCTCCTGTTGGGCGGGCTCGGCGAACTCCCCGATGAGCTTTGGCCGTCGCCGCGTTGGCCAAGGACCGGCCGGAGACGATGGTGCGCACCGCCCGGGGCAGGTCCGTCACCCGCCTCACTGACCACGTCGATGTCCTCCTCCTCGTCCAGGACCGACACCAGGCCGCGGCGGAAGAAGGCGTGGTCGTCCACGACGAGGACACGGATGGGACCGGCGGGTGCGTGGGACTCCTGCGCGGTCCGGACCAGGGGTGGGGCTCGGGGGGTGCGGACTCACGACGGCGGCCTTCCTTGCGCGTGACAGGCGAGAGGTTCCACGTCCCCGCCTCCGTCCGGTTGGCACGGCGCTGGGGGAACGCACCGCCTCAGGAGGGGAGTTTCCACTCTCGGCGGGCTTCCCCCGCCCTACGGCGGAATCGCATGAACCTACCCGGCGGTACCCCGGTCATGTCACCAGAAAGCGGGTCCAAAAGCTCTGTTGCCGCACGGCCGGGCCGTGGTCTTCCAGGGTAGGAAAGTAACTCATTTTTATGCGGTTTTGTGTGCGTCCGAAACAGGGCACCAAGGGTGGTCCTCCGCGGCTGCGTCCGGGGCGTGAGCGGCGGGCGCGACCGTGACGGAACGTGGTTCCGGGATCGGCGGCGGCGGAGGGAGGGGCGCCGGGGAGGGGGCGGTGCGAACGCTCCGACGCCCCGTGCGGACGCACTGGCGCAGGTATTCGTGACACTCTTCCCCGGTGGCGCTCCGAACTTCCGGGAATCCGTTTACCCGGGAACGGGTCGGATCCCGCCGCCGGGCTCTTTCAATTTTACTGAATCGAGGTTCCGTCTTGCCTGGTCAATGGGTGTGCCACGTCCTTGGATGCGGAATGGAAAACGCCCTGATCTGGGATGACACGGAGAGTGTCGACCATTTTCCGGCAGGTGCTGCAACCTTTGGTGGTCTCTCTTCCACGAGAATCCTAATGATCGTTCACAGGACTTGTGTCCGGATGGTTTGATACGCCATCTTGGTCGGTGGGATGGGCTGAGGAACCATACGAAAGGTTGTTGCCATGACCACGCACGCACGGACCGCCCACAACAGTGGGTGGAGCTGGCAGTGACCAGCCCGGTGCGCGGGTTCCGATGAACCCAGGTGGAGGGGCCCGGGCGGGTCCCTCCACCCCGGTGGCGGGATACCGGGGGCGCCGAGCCGACGCGGTGGCTTTGGCCCCCGGCGCCGCCGGGTAGGGACATGGCGACGACCCCGGCCCCGGGCGGGGCCGGACCGATCCGACGCCGAAAGGCCGCAACCCCCGTGTCCGACTCCCCGCACCACAGTGGCGGCTACCAGCAGGACGAGCCCGAGCACGTCGGAGGGTACGAGCCCTCACCCCCGGAGCCGCCCGAGGACCCGCCCCGCACGACGGTGGAACCGCTGGAGGAGACCGAGGAGGGTCCCGGCGGGCCGGTCGCCGCCGAACGCTTCCGCCGCACCACCCCGGCCCGCCGTAGGCCGATCCCCGCCCGCAGGAGCGGAGGGTACTGGCGGCTGGCCTCCGGAACGGCCGCGTACGTGATGGTGGTCGGCGGCATGGCCGACTACGTCGACCCGCGCACGCGCGCTCTGGGGCACCTCGTCTTCTGGGCGCTCATCGGGTTGGCCCTGTTCGTCAGCGTCAGCCGGGAACGCCACCACGGATGGGAGCCCGCGCCGCGCTGGCCCTGGCTGGCCGGGGCGCTGGGCGGAGCCGTCGCCGTCGAGGTCCTGATCGTCGCGTTCGGATCGCCCGCCATCATCGTGGGGTCGCTGATCCTGCTGGGGCTGGCCCTGTTCGTCCTGCTGCTCTTCGGCTGATCGCCCGGACACGGTCCGGAGCGGGGCCGCGGCCCGAGACGGACGGGGTCAGGTGGCCTCGTCGTCGAAGGGCGGGCGCTTGCCGTTGAGCCGGGCGGCGGGACGGCGCTCGCTCCCGTTCCCGTCCTCGCCCTCCTCCCAGAAGTGCTTCTGCACGAAGCGCTTCGGGTTGAGGTCCTGGACGTCGAAGTCCTTGAACTCCGGGCCGAGCCCGTCCTTGATGTCGGCCGTGGCCGAGTTGGCCATCGTCCGGAGCTGGCGGAGCAGCCGGCCCGCCTGCTGGGCCATCCTGGGCAGCTGGTCGGGACCGAAGATCAGCACCGCGAGCAGGAGCAGGACGATGAACTCCGCTCCGCTGATGTTGAACATGCGCGATCCTCGCCCTTCGTGATGCGACCGGCTTCAAGCAGGTTAACCGGTATCCGTCCGCTTGGGTAACCATGCCCCGATGACGACGAGGTGTCCGAAGACCGACCGGCCCCCGCTCGCGGGCGAGCGGGGGCCGGGAAGACGGGTGGCGATCAGATCGCGCGGACGTCAGCCGCCTGCGGGCCCTTGGGGCCCTGGATGATGTCGAACTCGACCTTCTGGTCCTCCTCCAGGTTCCGGAAGCCGGTACCCGCGATCGCCGAGTAGTGGACGAACACGTCGGGCTGACCGCCGCCGACGGCGATGAACCCGAAACCCTTCTCAGAGTTGAACCACTTCACGGTGCCCTGAGCCATGTGCTCTCCCTTGGGGACTACTGCGGGGCCGCACCCTGCTGGCCCCGGGTCGCCGGGCGCCGCATCGGCGAGAACGTCCCCGACAAGCGCCCACGTGCAGTTCCGCGAGGCGCCTCGGGCATCCATGGAAACAACAACAGCAACCAGTCGTTGACGTTACCAGGACGCGTGCTCCGTGCCGAGTGCTTTCCCGCAGAAATCCGTGTTCCCGGGGTGTCCTCTTTCGGCTACTCCAAACTGTTGATTTCCCACGCCGGTGGTACTAAAGGAGACGAACTCCGCGGGCGGAAACACCGACGCCGCCCGACGCGCAACCCCCCACGTCGAGCGGCGTCCCCCCGCTGGTCAGGAGCCTCCGCTGCCGTAGATCCACACGTCGAACCACATCCGTTCCCGCCAGCTCGCCTCGTCGATCGGATAGGCCGACAGGACCGGGTACAGATACGCGAAGTGCGCGATGATCAGCAACATCACGACACCGAAGAGGATTCCGCCCGCGGCCCGCGCATAGGGCGCGAAACGGGGGCTGTCCTCCCCCGCACCCATGGCCAGCCCGAGCATGAGCACGATGGCCAGGACCAGGAACGGCAGGATCGGCAGTGCGTAGAACAGGAACATCGGACGGTCCGGGTAGGCGAACCAGGGCAGCCAGCCCGCGGCCACCGCCAGCACCACCGCTCCGGCACGCCAGTCGCGGAAGGTCACCCACCAGCCGACCATCACCAGGAGCGCGACGATCGCGGTCCACCAGATGACGGGGGTGCCGATGGACACGATCGAGGTCACGCAGTCGCCGGTGCCGCAGCCCACGGCCTCACCGTTGTAGTGGAACATCACCGGGGTGCGCATGACCAGCCACTCCCACGGCGCGGAGATGTAGGCGTGGTCGCTGGTGAGGTTGTTGTGGAAGTGCATCATCCGGGCGTGGTAGTCCCACAGGCTCACCAGCGCCTCGAAGGGTCCGCTCAGCGGCGCGGGCACCCACGCCGGCAGCAGTCCGGCGGCGTGGTCGCGGTTGTAGCCGCCGCTGGTGAACAGCCAGCCGGACCAGGAGGCCAGGTAGACCACCGCGGCCACGACGACCGTCTGCACGAAGGCGGGGACGGCGTCGATCCCCAGCCACCGCCAGAACGGGCGCTGCTGCCCCACGTTGCGCCGCGCACCGTAGTCCCACGCCACGGTGAGCAGGCCGAACGCCGCCACGAAGAACAGTGCCGACCACTTCGTGCCGACCGCCAGACCGAAGCACAGCCCGGCGGCCAACCGCCACCAGCGCGCGCCCAGCCACCACACCCGGGTCACGTCCGCTCCGGACTCGGCGATCCGCGCCAGCCGCTCCCGGGTCGCGTCTCGGTCGATCACCAGGCACGCGAACCCCGCCAGCAGCCACAGCGTGAGGAACATGTCCACCATGGCGACGCGGCTCAGCGTGAAGTGCAGCCCGTCCAGGGCCAGGATCAGCCCCGCGGTGCAGCCCAGCAGCAGCGAACGGGTCATCCGCGTCGCCAGGCGCACCAGGATGAGGACCGTGAACACCCCGGCCAGCGCGGAGGCCATCCGCCAGCCCTCGGGCGTCATGGACGACCCGAAGGGCAGGAGCGACCACAGCCAGTCGCCGAGCGCGATCATCCACTTGCCGACCGGCGGGTGCACGATGAAGTCGCCCGCCCCGGTGAAGATGTCCTGCTGTCCCTGGGCCAGCAGGTCGTCGGCGCGTTCGACCGTCTCGTGCTCGTAGCCGAACTCCTGCAGGCCGTAGGCGTCCTTGGCGTAGTACGTCTCGTCGAAGTAGATCCGCGGGGGCTCGCCGAGGTTGAAGAACCTCAGGGCTCCGGCGAACAGCGCCACGAGCACGGCGCCCGCCCAGCCCAGCCAGGGCGGGCCCAGGCCGGTGGCGGACGCGCCCGGCAGGCCCAGGCGTTGACGGGGTGGATGGGGCGGGTGGGGCGCCGCGGAGGGCGGGGCCTCGGAGGAAGGTGCGGTGGTGGTCATCTCGGCTCGTAGGTTGGGGTTCGGGCGGTCCGTTTGCGGACGGGCCGCGAAACCGGGTTTTCGGTCGGCATGACAGGCCAACCGTAGCGTGACAGGACGGGGATCACAGTGGTTGAGGGTGTGGCTGGTGCACGGCGCGTCGGGACGTTGACGCTCGCCGGGTTGCCCATCGGGAACCTGGAGGACGCGCCGCCCCGGCTGATCGGCGCGTTGGAGGGCGCGCGCGTCATCGCGGCGGAGGACACCCGCAGGCTGCGCCAGTTCGCCGCGCGCGCGGGGGTGCGTCTGGGCGGTGCCGAGGGCGCCCGGATCGTGTCCTACTACGACGCCAACGAGAGCCGCCGGACCGACGAACTCCTCACCGACCTCAGGGGCGGGGTCGACGTACTGGTGGTCACCGACGCGGGGATGCCCGGGGTGTCGGACCCCGGCTACCGCCTGGCCGCGGCCTGCGCGGCGGAGGACATTCCGGTCACCTCCATCCCGGGCCCGTCGGCCGTGACGACCGCGCTCGTGGTCTCCGGCCTGCCCACCGACCGATTCTGCTTCGAGGGCTTTCCACCGCGCAAGGGGCTGGCCGGATACCTGGCGGACCTGGCGGGCGAGCGCCGCACCATGGTCTTCTTCGAGAGCCCCCACCGGATCGCCGCGACCCTGGCCGCGATGGCCGACGCGTTCGGCCCGGACCGCCGGGCCGCCGTGTGCCGCGAGCTGACCAAGACCTACGAGGAGGTGCGCCGGGGCGGCCTCGGTGAACTCGCCGCCTGGGCGGCCGAGGGGGTGCGCGGGGAGATCTCCGTGGTCGTGGAGGGTGCGCGCCCGGGCGGCCGGTCGGCCGTCCCCGCCGACCTCGTCGCGGCCGTGTCCGCCCTGGAGGAGGAGGGCGTGCGCCGCAAGGAGGCGATCGCCCGGGTGGCCAGGGACGCGGGTGTGCCCAAGCGCGAGGTGTACGACCTCGTCCACGGTGTAGGGCAGGATCAGGGGCATGCGTAGCGAACTCTTCCAGCGCGCCCAGGAGAACAACGTCCCGGGTATGTCCCTCCAGAACCACAAGATGCTGCGGATCGGCCTCAACGGCGAGGTGCTCGCGCGGCAGGGCTCGATGGTCGCCTACCAGGGAAACATCGACTTCTCCTACGAGGGCGCCGGCAGTGTCGGCAGGTTCTTCAAGAAGGCCTTCACCGGTGAGGGCATGCCCCTGATGCGGATCACCGGCCAGGGAGACGTCTTCCTGGCCCGCGACGCCTGGGACGTGCACCTCGTCGACCTGGAGGGCGACGCGATCACCGTCAACGGTGACAACGTCCTGGCCTTCGACCCCACGCTGGCCTGGGACATCCGACGCGTCGAGGGCGCGGGGGTCATGTCCGGCGGCCTGTTCAACACGGTGTTCCACGGGCACGGCCGGGTGGCCATCGCCTGCCACGGCGCCCCGGTGCTGCTCAACGTCGACCAGCCGACCTTCGTCGACACCGACGCGGTGGTCGCCTGGTCCAGCTCCCTGCGCTCCGGTGTGCGCCGGACCATGAAGGCGGGCGCGCTGGTCGGCCGGGGCAGCGGCGAGGCCGTCCAGCTGTCCTTCGAGGGGCAGGGCTTCGTGCTCGTCCAGGCGTCCGAGGGCGCTCCGCCCCCCGCCGCCGCGGGCTGACGCGGGGCAGGGCCCGAACACCCAGCACGCGAGCGAGGGGCCCGGGCGCCGTGCCGAAGCACGGTACCCGGGCCCCTCGCGTCAGGCGGGTGCGAGCCCTAGACGACGGCGCCGTCGTCCATCTCGCGGGCCGCCTTGGCGGCGTTGCGCTGCTTGGCTCTGCGCTCCTTGAGCACGTGCGGCGCGGGCGTGTTGTCCCACTTCTGGAAGAAGATGGCCAGCGGGACCGCCACGAACACCGTGGAGACCACACCGGTGCTCAGACCGACCAGCATCGCGATCGAGAAGTCCTGGAGCGAGGACCCACCGAAGAAGGTGAGGAAGCTCAGGATGATCAGCGCGCCCACGGTCGTGTTGACCGTACGCGGCAGCGTGTTGAGCACCGCCCGGTTGGCGATCTCCCCGAACGGGGACCTGTCGTCCCTCGCCCACTCGTCGCGCACGCGGTCGAACACCACGACCGTGTCGTTGACGCTGAAACCGATCACACTGAGGATCGCGGCGAGGAACACACCGTCGATCGGCTTGCCCAGCCAGATGAACAGCCCGATGACCAGGATGATGTTGAACGCCAGCGACAGCATCGTGGACAGGCCGAAGGACCAGCGGAACCGCCAGGCGAGGTAGAGCAGCTGGAGGGCCAGCGCCGCACCCAGGGCGACCAGCGCCCGGTTGCGCAGCTCGTCACCCATGCTCGGGCCGATCAGCTCGTCGCTGAGCAGTTCCACACCGCCGGTCGCCTCGTCCAGGGCCTCCTGGACGGACGCGGCGTCGGTGTCGGAGATGTCCCCGGTACGCACGGCGAGGTCGCCGTCACCGGCCTCCTGCACGACCGCGGTGTCCGAGCCGGGGAAGTCGAGCCCGGCGACGACCTCGCGGGCCTCGTTCACGCTCAGGTCCTGGTCGCCGGTGATCTCGTACTCCAGGACCCGGCCCCCGGTGAACTCCACGCCCAGGTTGGCCTCCCGCACGAACGGCGCGGCGACGGCGATCACGACGATGAGCCCGGCCACGCCCAGGGCGATCCGGCGGAACTTCATCAGGTCCGGGTTCTTGGTGGTCAGCCAGGTGCGCACCGGCCCGATCTTGTTGAGGCCGGTGATCGCCGGGTGCTTGCGCACGATCGCGCGGCGGACCGCCCACTCGACCAGGACGCGGGCGATGACCAGGGCGGAGACCATCGAGGCGATGGTGCCGATGCTCAGGGTCACACCGAAGCCCTGGACGGTGCCGGAGGCGAAGAAGAACAGCAGGGCCGCGGCGATGAGCGTGGTGATGTTGGTGTCGAGCACCGCGCTCCACGCCTTCCGGCTGCCCTCGACGAAGGCCTTCTCCAGGCTCGGCGGGATGGCTCGGCGGCGACGGCGCCGGGCGGCCGCGCCCTTGGTCTCCCCGTCGTCGGAGTCCCGCATGCCGGACGCCCGGTTGGCGTCGTAGACCTGCTGCTGGCGCTGGTACTCCTCGCGTGCCCGCTCGAAGATCAGCACGTTGGCGTCGATGGCCATGCCGATGGCCAGGACGAAGCCCGCCAGACCCGGCAGTGTCAGCGTCGCCCCGATCGCGACCAGCGCACCGTAGGCGATCAGCGTGTAGAACGCCAGCGCCACCGACGCCAGCAGACCGACGAGCCGGTAGACGAGCGTGATGTACAGGGCGGTGAACGCGATACCCAGCACGGCGGCGATCGCGCTGGCCTGGATGGCGGCGGCACCGAGGGTCGGGCCGACGGTCTGGCGCTGGACCTCGGTGACCGGCAGCGGCAGCGAACCGCCCTCGATCAGCACCGCGAGTTCGCCGGCGGTCTCGCTGTTGAACTCGGAGTTGGTGATGGTCGTGACGCCCTCACGGCTCCCGGCGTCGCACACGTAGCTGTTGTTGAGCTCGGGAGCGGAGATGATCTCGTCGTCCAGGACGATCGCGACGCGGCGGCGCGGGTCGCCCACGTCGTAGCAGGCGGCCTCGCCGGTCAGCTCCGCCCACTCGTCACGGCCCTGGCCGCGGAAGTTGACGTCCACGACCCAGGAGGCGCCGGTGGCGTTGTCGAGCCGGGCGGTGGCGCCGGAGATGTGGTCGCCCTGGATGGCGGCCTCGCCGAGCTGGAGGTAGGTCCCGGTGGAGTCCGGGAGCGTCTCGACGACGTCGTCCGGGTTCTCCGCGGGCTGGTCCTGGCCGGCGGTGGGGTCGCCGCCCATGCTGCCGAAGAGCTCGGCCATCTCCTCCTCGGACAGCTCGGAGCCGCCCTCGGTGCCCTCACCGTCACCGGAGGAGCCGTCCCCGTTCTCCTCGGCGTCGGCCGGAGGACGGGCCTCGTCGGCCGTGTCCTGGGGGGCGTTGGCGAAGTCGCCGGGGGTGACCCCCTGGCCGCCCTGGCCGGTGCCCAGGACGGGATGGATGGTCAGCTGCGCGGTCTGGCCGATGACCTGGGCGGCCTCCGCCGGGTCCTGGACGCCGGGCAGCTCGACGATGATCCGGTTGGCGCCGGAGCGCGACATGTTCGCCTCGGCGACGCCGAGGCTGTCGATGCGCTGGCGCAGCACCTCGATGACCATGTCGGTGTTCTCGGCGTTGGCCGGGGTGCCGTCCGGGCCGTCCTGGGTCTCCAGGACGATCTGCGTGCCGCCGCTGAGGTCGAGACCCAGGCGGGGCGGGATGAACCACGCCGCGCCGAACGCGACGAGGATGACGAGGAGGGAGATGAGCGCGCGAATCCAGCGCCCTCCGGCTCCCGTTTGACTGGACAAGGGGTGGAACCTCTCACTGCGGATGGTGGATCGCCGGGCGCGTCCGGTGGGCCGGGCGCGGTCCGACGGGGGTCAGACGGTGGCGGGCGCGGTGAGAGGGGGCGCGCGTGTGGGCGGCAGTTCCCCGGAGGTGACCTGTTCGGGCAGCGGATCGGGGTGCGGGTGGGGGAGCGGCCACCACGGCTGCTCCCACGCCGCCAGCCGCAGCGCGCAGCCGGGTACCGCGTCGGGCAGGTCGCGCGGGGTGGCGCGCTGGTCGCAGGTGACCGGGACCGCCGCGGTCGTCAGGAACGGGCGCTCGCCCGGGCCGGCGTACTCGCGGCCGCCCTCGCCGGTGTCCTCCCCGGTCTCCGTGCCGGTCCCGGCCGCCCGTCCGACGCCGGAGGCGCCGTGCGGGTGGTGGTCGAGCACGTCGGCCATCGCCGCGGCGCCGGAGGCCGCGGGCAGGGAGAGCACGACCATCAGCACCATGCCGGTGATGAGCGCGGTGGTCCGGGCAGGGCGGTGCAGCACACGGGTAACCGTGGTGACCACCGCCTCTGACGCAGGACCGGGTTGACTGTGCAGCCGCCGTGCGCCCCGGTCGCGTTCGGCGGCGTTCAGCAGAGCATACGGGCACGGTCACTCCTCAGGGAATCGTCCCCGGCCCCCTGTGGACAACCGGGGCTCCGAGACCGCGCCGGAGGGCGCGGCCGTGTCCCGACGGCTTTAGTCTTGAGGCATGTCGTCGAATCGCCACATCCTGACCGCGGTCGCCTGGCCCTACGCCAACGGACCGCGCCACATCGGTCACGTGTCCGGCTTCGGAGTCCCCTCCGACGTCTTCTCCCGCTTCCAGCGAATGTCGGGCAACAACGTGCTGATGGTCAGCGGCACCGACGAACACGGCACCCCGATCCAGGTGCTGGCCGACCAGGAGGGCCTGAGCGCCCGGGAGCTGGCGGACCGCTACAACCGGATCATCGCCGAGGACCTGGTCGCCCTCGGCCTCTCCTACGACCTGTTCACCCGTACCTCCACCGGCAACCACTACTCCGTCGCCCAGCAGCTGTTCACCACGCTGTACGAGAACGGCTACGTCTTCACGCACACCACCAAGGGCGCGATCTCGCCGTCCACCGGCCGCACGCTGCCCGACCGCTACATCGAGGGCACCTGCCCGATCTGCGGTTACGACGGCGCGCGCGGGGACCAGTGCGACAACTGCGGCAACCAGCTCGACCCGATCGACCTCATCGGCCCCCGGTCGAGGATCAACGGCGAGGCCCCGGAGTTCGTGGACACCGAGCACTTCATGCTCGACCTGCCCGCCTTCGCCGACATCCTCACCAGGTGGCTGAAGGGCAAGGAGGGCGACTGGCGCCCCAACGTCCTCAAGTTCTCCCTGAACCTGGTGGAGGACCTCCAGCCCCGCGCGGTCACCCGCGACCTCAACTGGGGCGTGCCGATCCCGCTGGAGGGCTGGTCGGACAACGCCAACAAGCGCCTCTACGTGTGGTTCGACGCGGTGATCGGCTACCTCTCCGCGTCCATCGAGTGGTCCCGGCGCGTCGGGGAGCCGGACGCGTGGCGCCGCTGGTGGCAGAACGGGGACGCCCGGTCCTACTACTTCATGGGCAAGGACAACATCGTCTTCCACTCGGTGATCTGGCCCGCCATCCTGCTCGGCGCCAGCGGCGAGGGCGACCGCGGCGGCGACGCGGGCGAGCTGGGCTCCCTCAACCTGCCCACCGAGGTGGTCTCCAGCGAGTTCCTCACCATGGAGGGTCGCAAGTTCTCCTCCTCGCGCCGCGTGGTGATCTACGTGCGCGACTTCCTGGAGCGCTACTCCGCCGACGCCCTGCGCTACTACATCATGGCCGCCGGGCCCGAGACCCAGGACACCGACTTCACCTGGGCCGAGTTCGTGCGCCGCAACAACGACGAGCTGGTCGCGGCCTGGGGCAACCTGGTCAACCGCTCGATCTCCATGGCCGCCAAGAACCTCGGCGAGATCCCCGCGGCGGGCGAACTCGACGACGAGGACCGGCGGGTGCTGGCCGCGTCGCGGGAGGCGTTCGCGGCGGTCGGCGAGCGGCTGGAGCGGTCCCAGTTCAAGGCGGCGCTCCAGGAGGCCATGCGCACCGTCGCCGAGGCGAACAAGTACATCTCCGACCAGGCCCCGTGGGCGCTGAAGAAGACCGACCCGGAGCGGATGGCCACCGTCCTGCACGTGGCGCTCCAGCTGGTCAGCGACGCCAACACGCTGCTCACGCCGTTCCTGCCCGAGTCGGCCAACAAGGTGTACGCGATGCTGGGCGGCACCGGTACCTGGACGGGCATGCCCCGCCTGGAGACCGGCCACGACACCATCGGCGGCTCCGCCGAGGCCGTGGACTACCCGGTGATCACCGGGGACTACGCCGGCGACGAGGCGCGCTGGGAGTCCCGGCCGATCGCGCCCGGCACCCCGCTGAGCCGCCCGCAGCCGCTGTTCGCCAAGCTCGACCCGTCCGTGGTCGACGAGGAGCTGGCCCGCCTGGGCCTGGAGGGCAGCGATGGCCAGGCGTAGCGGCAAGGCGGTCAGGGAGCGCAACAGCCAGACCCCGCCGCCCGTGCCCGAGCCCCTGCGCGTCCCCGTGGCCGACAGCCACACGCACATGGACATGCAGACGCCCGGTGTCGAGGAGATCATCCGGGTGGCCGAGAGCGTCGGCGTGACCCCGCTCATCCAGGTGGGCGTGGACCTGCCGTCGTCGCGCTGGGCCGCCGAGACCGCCGCCGCGCACCCGGGCCGGGTGTGGGCGGCCGTCGCCCTGCACCCCAACGAGGCGCCGCGCGTCGTGCACGGCGACGGTGCCGAGGGCGTGGAGGTCGACGACACCGACTGGGCGGGCAGGACCCGTCCCGGCGGCGGTGCCGAGGGCCTGGCCGAGGAGCTGGCGGGGATCGACGCGCTGGCCGCCCTGCCGCACGTGGTGGCGGTCGGGGAGACCGGGATGGACACCTTCCGCACCGGCCCGGAGGGGGCGCGTGCGCAGGAGGAGTCCTTCCGCCGCCACATCGACATCGCCAAGCGCCACGGCAAGGCGGTGATGATCCACGACCGCGAGGCGCACGAGGACGTCCTGCGGATCCTGGCGGAGGAGGGCGCGCCCGAGCGCGTCGTCTTCCACTGCTTCTCCGGTGACGCCGACATGGCCAAGGTCTGCGCGGAGCGGGGCTACTTCATGAGCTTCGCGGGCAACGTGACCTTCGCCAGCGCCGAGCCGTTGCGCGAGGCGGCCCGGGTGGCGCCCCCGGAGCTGGTGCTCGTGGAGACCGACGCGCCCTTCCTGACGCCCAAGCCTTACCGGGGACGGCCCAACGCCCCGTACCTCATCCCGCACACGCTGCGTGCCCTGGCCCGGACCAAGGGGATGGACGAGGACGAGCTGGCCGCGGCCGTCGCCGACAACGCGCGGCGCGCCTTCGGTATCTGAGCCGCCCGCGGCGGCCGAACCGGCGGACGCCCGGCTCCCCGAGGGGGCCGGGCGTCCGCGCGTGCGGGTGGACCCGCGCGCGACCGTGCGGCCGCCGGAACGGTCGGCGGTCAGAAGGCGTGGCCGCGTTTGCGGCGCTGGGCGTCCCTGGCGGCCTTGTCGAGGGTCTTCCCGCGCCGCTTCTCCTCGACCCGCAACCGCCGGTCGGTCCTGGACCGGTTCCGCTCGGCCTCGCGCCGGAGCTTGTTCCAGCGCTCCAGCCGCCGGGTGTCCAGCTCGCCCTCGTCGACGGCGGCGACGACCGCGCAACCGGGCTCGGGGCCGTGCGAGCAGTCCGCGAACCGGCACCGCTCGGCGAACTCCCGGATGTCGTCGAAGGTGCGGTCCACTCCGGTCGGATCCCCCGGGACGTCGATCCGGCGCACGCCGGGGATGTCCAGGACCAGGGCCCCTCCGGGCAGGCCCAGGAGCTGGCGGTGGGTGGTCGTGTGCCGTCCGCGCCTGTCCTGGCGGATCTGGCCGGTGTCCATCAGGTCGCGTCCGGCGACCGCGTTGACCAGGCTGGACTTGCCGGCGCCGGAGGTGCCCAGAAGAACCCAGGTGCTGCCGGGCAGCAGACGCGCCGACAGCTCCTCCAGTCCGGCCCCGGTGTGGGCGCTGACGGTGTACACGTCGGCGCCGCCGGCGACGGACTCGACGAGTTCGACCACCTCCGGGAGGCGGTCCCCGGCCAGTTCGGCCTTGGTGACCGCGACCAGCGGGGTGGCCCCGCTGGCCCAGGCCAGGCTCAGGAAGCGCTCCAGGCGGCCCACGTTGGGCCCCTGGTCGGCGGCCTCGCAGATGAGGACGGAGTCGACGTTGGCGGCCAGGACCTGGTCGTGGGAGTCGGTGGCCACGCCCTGCCGGACGAGGGTCGAGGCGCGCTCCAGGACGGCCTCGACCAGCCAGGTGCCACCGGAGCGGCGTACCGCCACCCAGTCGCCGCTGGTCGGGGCGCTGGCGGGGTCGGTACGGGCGGCCCGGCGCACGGCGGGGGAGTGCTCGGCGGTCTCGGCCTGGGGCAGGAGGACCTGCGCACCGCCGCGGCGCGCGGCGCTGACGCGGGCGGGCAGGAGGACGTGCTGGCTGGTCAGGGCGACGGCGTCGAAGGCGGCCTCGACACGGGGGGTCCAGCCGAACGGGGCCAGGGGGTGCGACGCGGCGGCGTCGGCGGAGTGGTCGTGAGTACTCACGTCGGGCTCTCTGTGACGGCGAGCCCCGGTGGGGAGGGTGTCCCTCTAGGGCTCGCGGACGATCGTGCTGGCGGGCTGGGGGTGGAACGTGAACTCAGCCATGGCGTCGTCCTCTCCGTCGTCGGTCGGCCCCGTGGTACGCGGCGCGTACGGGCCCGGCCGATTCTAGGTCGGCCGGGCCCGGGGGAGCCAGTGGTTTTTCCGGGCGTCGGGGCGGCCCCCGCCGGGGTCAGCGCCCGCGGGGCGTCCACACGTCGTCGCCGGGCGCGGACGCGGGGCCGCGCGCGGAGTGCCGGGGCCGGTAGGGGAGGGCGCCGGTGTCGTCGGGCCCGACCCCGACCCCGACCCCGGGGCCGGGGGCGGCCGGCGCCCTCGGGGCGGTCCCGCGGCGGGCGTCGCGGTCGTCGGCCGCGAGCATGAGGACGAGGCTGCAGATGAGCAGGAACACGAACAGGCCCACGATCATCGGCAGCAGCAGGTCGGGGGCGCTGGACCCCGGCGGGGTGGAACGCCGCGGCCCGGTGGCGGCGGGGGTGATGCTGACCCCGGCCATCGCGGTGTAGTGCATGGCGGTCACGGCGGCGGCCATCACCAGGGAGGCGGCGACGACCACGGGCGAGCCGCGCAGCCGGGAGGCGCACCACAGGGCGGCGGTGGCCGCCACCAGGGCGATCGCCGCGGCCGCGGCCACGTGGACGTGGTCGTGGTGCATGCTCCCGACGAAGTTCATCGAGGCCATGCCCATGTAGTGCATGGAGACGATCCCGATCCCGGAGATGAGACCGCCCAGGAGCAGGCGGGCGTTGGTCGGCCGGGTGACCGTCAGCGCCAGGGCGACGGCCATGACCGCCACGGAGAGGGCGCCGCTGGCCACGGTGAGGACGGGGTCGTAGCGGATGAGGACGTCCGGTACGGAGTAGCCCATCATCGCGATGAAGTGCATGGACCACACGGCGGTGCCGCCCAGGGAGAGGGCGGCCAGGGCCAGCCACACCCAGCGGGCCGCGCTGGCGGTGAGCCGGGCGCGCGCGGCGAAGGCGAGGCCGAGCAGCGAGCCGATGACGGAGACGGTGTAGGCGATTGAGGGGATGAGGGCGTTCTGCGCGAGGTACTGGACCACTGGTGCGACGCTCCGGGCCGACTGGTTGGGGGGAGGTCCATGCTACAAATCCGATGATTTGTGACACGAGTGGTTAGGGCAACGTAAAGTGACCGGTTCCGGTCACATGGTTTCCGTGTGGGAGGGCCTCCGCCCACCCGTGGCCCGCCACCCCCGCGGACGACGCCCGCGGCGCGGTCCTTACCTGACGCCGTCGGACCGCATCCCCTGGAAGGCGATGCGGGACAGGGAGTCGGCCAGCTCGTCGGCGTCCAGGCCGCGGTCGGGCTTGTACCACTCCACGATCGAGTTGACCATGCCGAACAGCAGCCGGGAGGCGACCGCCGGGTCCACGTCGTCGCGGATCCCACCGGCGGCGATGCCCTCGCGCACGAGGTCGGCGACCAGGTGGTCGAACTCGCGGCGCCGGGCCAGCGCGTGCTTCTCCACCTCGGTGTTGCCCCGCACCCGCAGCAGGAGGGTCACGTGCGGCAGCTCCTCCACCAGGACGCGGACGCTGCCGCGCAGGACGTTCTCCAGCCGGTCGATCGCCGGACCTGTGGTCGAGGCCTCCTCCCGGGTGACGGCGAAGAGCGCGTCGAGGGCGAGGTCGAGTGAGCGGCGCAGCAGCTCGGCCTTGCCGCTGACGTGGTGGTAGATGGCCGACTTGGTCACGCCGAGGGCGCGGGCCAGATCCTCCATGCTCGTGCCGTCGTACCCGCGCTCGTTGAACACACGCGCCGCGACACGCAGGACGGAGTCGGCGTCGTGGCCGGGGCGGCCGGAACGGCGGCGCGCGGCCTCGCCGCGCGAGGGCGCTGGTTCGGCTGGGGAAGTTCGGGACACGGCTGTCGAATCTACCTCCTGTCGGGCCCGCGTGCGCTGGGCGGATGGGTCCACGACCGTGTCGGCGGCCCCACGTGGGAACCGGAACCTAACGAACGGTCGGTAGGCATTCCCATGGTAGGGGAGGCCGTCGGCGCCGCGCGGCCGGTTCCCGGCGCGGCGGGGCGGGACGGGCGCGGGCACTGTGTTGGGTCGCACATCCGAACGGCGTTAGGGAACCGTCAAACCGATGGTGTCCGAATGGTCGCGAAGAGTAGGTTCTGTCGCGTCCATGAGACCCACAGTAGTTTGACTACATACGTGAGGATTCGTACCCCCATGGCCCTCTCACGCCGCGGCGCCCTGCGCGCCTCCCTCCTCGGCGGCGCCGGTGCCGCCGCCGCGACCGCGGTACCGGCCGCGGCCCTCGCCGAACCCGTCCCCACCGTCTCCCCCGGCTCCGTGGACGCCCACGGCGCCCTGCGCCTGCTCCGGCGCGGCAACCGCCGCTGGCGCCGCTACGACTCCCGCCATCCGCACGAGGGCAGAGCCCGCAGAGCCGAGCTCGTCGACGGCCAGTACCCCTTCGCCACGGTCCTGGGCTGCGCGGACTCGCGCGTCCCCCCGGAGCTGCTCTTCGACCACGGCCTCGGCGACCTGTTCACGATCCGCTCGGCGGGCGAGGTGCTCGACGAGTCCGTCCTCGGCAGCCTCAGCTACGCCGCCGAACACCTGGAGGTGCCGCTCATCGTCGTCCTGGGGCACTCCTCGTGCGGCGCGGTCACGGCCGCGGTCGAGGCGTACCGGAGCGGCGAGGTCCCGCAGGGCCACATCGGCTACCTGGTCGAGCGGATCCTCCCCGTCGTCGAGTCCACGCCCGACGACGGCGACGACTTCGTCGACGACTGCATCCGCGCCAACGCGCGGCACGTCGCCCGGACGCTGAGGGAGGACCCCGACCTGCGGGACCGGGTCGACTCCGGGCTCCTGGACGTCGTGGCCGCGCGCTACGACCTGGGGGACTCGCGGGTCACCTGGCTCTGACGCACGGGTGCCCGGGACGGGCGGAACGGACGCCGGGCGCGTTCCGGCCGAACGCGTACCGCCCGCACCCGGGCACTTCACAGCATCGGCGGTGATGGGGGAGAATGCGCTCAGAGCCCCCCGAGACCGCAGGGAGACCGGTATGTTCCGGATCGCCATCAGCCGCCTCGCCGCCGACGGGTGGCGCATCGTCCCGGAGCGGCGGGAGACCGCCCTGACCGTCGACGAGGCGCTGCGCGCGGTGGAGAAGTACCTCCCCACGGTCGATACCGCCGGGATGGACGGCAGCGTGGTGCAGCGGTCCGTCAACCGCGTCAACGACTTCCGCCGCGACGTGTCCACCGGGGACGGCGAGCGCTACCGGGTGGTCATCGCCCCCATGATGTGAGGCCCGAAGGCGGGCGCGCGCCGTCGGCAGCCGCCCCGCCGGGCGGGCTCAGCGGAAGCGGGCGACGAAGCGCCGCTGCCACGGGGTCTCCACGACACGGGTCGAGTAGTGCCGCCGCACCCAGGCGAGCGCCTCCCCGCCCGGCACGCCGTCCAGGACGGCGAGGCAGGCCAGGGCCGTTCCGGTGCGTCCGCTGCCCATCGTGCAGGCGACCTCGACGCGCTCGGCGGCCGAGCGCTCCCACGCCTCCCGCAGCGCCTCCCGCGCGGCGGCGCGGTCGCTCGGGAGGCTGAAGTCGGGCCAGCGGACCCAGCGGGACTCCCAGCGCACGGGCGGCGGCTCCCTGCCCAGCAGGTACAGCCCGAACGTGGGCTCCGGTCCCCCGGGGAGGGCCCGTGCGAGGCCGCGTCCCCGTACGAGCCGTCCCGACGGCAGCCGCACCACACCCCTGGCCGCGGGGTTCCACGGTTCGATCACCACTCGCCTCCCGGTACACCCCTCACACGTCCCGCGCCCCCTCCCGGCCCCGTGCCCCGGGCACGGCGAGGGGGCGGGGCCCCTCGGCCCCGCCCCCATGGCTGTCCCTGTCCGCCCTTCGCGTCACAGCCGCCGCGTGTCCCCCCGGTAGTCGGACCGGTCCACGTCCGGCAGGATGCCCTCGTGCCGTAACACCGGGCGCGACCTCCTCCCGGACCGGACGACGGCGGTCCCCGCGACACCGCTCAACAGCGTCGCGATCGCCACTCCGGCGACGAGGTTGATGGCCGCCGTGGCGATCTGGCTGGCCGGTTCGGCGCCCTGGAGGAACGGTGTGACCGCGGCGACCGCCGTGACCAGACCGATGATCCAGCCGAAGAACGCGCGCGGTCGCGGCGCCGCCAGCAGCAGCACGTGCAGCAGGCCGGTGGCCAGCAGCGCGGCCGCGGCCGCCATCGACGCGTAGGCGGCGGTCCCGGAGTCACCCAGGTCACCGGCCTCCTCCGGGGCGAGCACCGGAATCCCCAGAACCCCCCGGATGATCAGAGTGCCGACCAGGACGACCAGCGCCGCCACCACGGCCGTGGCCAGTCCCCCGGACCACAGCCGTACCGCGTCGACCGGACGCTCACTTCCGAACTCGCTCATGCCGATCCCCCCAGAAACGGCCTCGAACTCGGTCGTAGCCCACATACCCGCAGCTCCCGAGCGGTAACCCACACATGGAAGACTGGGGACATGGCTCACTTCGCGCACGCCCGCGTCGACCTGGACGCGATCGCCGACAACGCCCAGCTGCTCCGCGAGCACGCCGGCGGCACCCCTTTCATGGGTGTGGTGAAGGCCGACGGCTACGGCCACGGCATGCTTCCGGCGGCCCGCGCGCTCCTCGCGGGCGGCGCCACGTGGCTCGGTACCGCCTTCATCCACGAGGCCCTCGCCCTGCGCGCGGCCGGGATCACCGCGCCCGTGCTCGCCTGGATCATCCCGCCGGGCGAACCCGTCGCGGAGGCCGTCGCGGCCGGGGTCGACCTCGGGGTCAGCGACCGGGCGGTCCTGGACACCGTCGTCGCGGCGGCGCGCGAACTCGGCCGAACGGCGCGCGTCCAGCTGAAGATCGACACCGGGCTCAACCGCGGCGGCGTCAGCGCCACCGACTGGCCCGCCCTGGTGGAGGCCGCCGCCCGTGCCGAGGACGCCGGTGACCTGCGCGTCAGCGGCGTGTGGTCGCACTTCGCGTGCGCGGACGAGCCCGGCCACCCGTCGATCGCGCTCCAGCTCTCCCACTTCCACGAGGCCCTGGAGACGGCCGACAAGATCGGCCTCACCCCCGAGGTGCGGCACATCGCCAACTCGGCGGCCCTGCTCACCCTCCCCGAGGCCCGCTTCGACCTGGTGCGCGGGGGCATCGCCAGTTACGGACTGATGCCGATCCCCGGTTTCGACGTGCCCGGATTGCGGCCCGCGATGACCCTCCGTTCCCGGGTCGCCCTCACCAAGCGTGTCGGCCCCGGCAGCGGCGTCTCCTACGGCCACCGCTACGTCACCGAACGCGACACCACCCTGGCACTGGTGCCCCTCGGATACGCGGACGGCGTCCCGCGGCACGCCACCAACAGGGGTCCCGTGCTGCTCGGGGGACGCACCCACGTCATCTCGGGAACAGTCTGCATGGACCAGTTCGTTGTGGATGTAGGCGATGGGCCGGTGGAGGCGGGGGAGTACGCGGTACTGTTCGGCGATCCGACCGACCACCCCGCGACCCCGACCGCCGGGGACTGGGCCGAGGTCCTGGACACCATCCCGTACGAGATCGTCACGCGGGTGGGCGCGCGGGTTCCCCGGGAGTACACCGGCGGCGCCTGAGCCGGACGCCGCGAAAGCGGCCCAGCCGCCTCCGCACCCCGTCTAGCCTGGGTGGGGAGGTCTCCTCCGGCACGTCGGCAGCGGCGTGCCCGGTCGCCACCCGACCCACTACCGAAACAAGCTGCGAGCCAGATGACAGACGTAACAGCCACCGCCACGGGCGCGCCCGCCGTCCACGAGGTCACGGCCGCCACCGACGGCGCCATGCGCGCCCTGGGCCGGGACCTGGCCGCCCTCACCCGCCCCGGCGACCTCCTGATCCTGTCCGGGCCCCTCGGCGCGGGCAAGACCACGTTCACCCAGGGCCTGGGCGAGGGCCTGCGCATACGCGGGTCGGTCACCTCGCCGACCTTCGTCATCTCCCGGATCCACCCGTCCCTGGCCGGCGGTCCCAGCCTCGTGCACGTGGACGCCTACCGGCTCGGCGGGCCGGACGAGATCGACGACATCGACCTCGACATGACCCTCCCCGACTCGGTCACCGTGGTGGAGTGGGGCGAGGGCGTCGCCGAGGGGCTGAGCGACGACCGGCTGGAGATCCGGATCGAGCGCCACCCCGACGACACCAGAACCGTCCACCTGATCCCCGTCGGGGACCGGTGGTCCGACGTCGACCTGCCCGGCATCGCCGCCGGGCGCGGATGAGGCGGTCGCCCGTGCTGCTCCTGGCCTTCGACACCGCCACCCCGGCGGTCACCGCCGCCATCGGTGAGAGCTCCGCCGACGGCGCCTTCACCCTGCGCGCGAGCGCCTCCTCGGTGGACGCCCGCCGCCACGGCGAACTGCTCAGCCCGGCCATCCGCCGCCTCACCGAGGAGGCGGGGGTCGGACTCGGCGACCTGGACGGCGTCGCCGTCGGGATCGGCCCCGGCCCCTACACCGGGCTGCGGGTCGGCCTGGCCACCGCCCACGCCCTGTCCGACGCCCTGGGCGTGCCCTGCCACGGCGTCACCACCCTGGACGCGCTCGCGTTCGCGACGGGGCGCGGGGAGCCCTTCGTCGCGATGACGGACGCCCGGCGCAAGGAGGTGTTCTGGGCCCGCTACGACGACCACCTCACCCGGGTGGGCGAGGTGCGCGTGGACCGGCCCGCCGAGACCGACACCGGGGGCCTGCCCCTGGTCGGGAACGGCGCCGCCCTGTACGCCGACGTCCTCGGTGAGGCGGCCGCGACCCCGCAACCGCTGCACCCCGACGCCGCCGCCATGGCCGAACTGGCGCTGCTGCGCCTGCACCGGGGCGAGGCGCTGCCCGAACCCAACCCGCTCTACCTGCGGCGCCCCGACGCCGTGGCACCCGGCGCGCCGAAGAAGGTCCGGCAGTGGGTGAAGTGAGCGAGGCGACCGACGCGGGCGGCGCGGTGCGACTGCGCCCGATGACCGTCGAGGACCTCCCCGAGGCCCTGGACCTGGAGCACGCGCTGTTCCCCGCGGACGCCTGGACCGAGGGCATGTTCCGCGACGAACTCACCCAGCCCTCGCGCCACTACGTCGTGGCCGAGTCCGGCGACCGGGTCGTGGGCTACGCGGGCCTGCGCTCGGTGCCGCCGGAGGGCGACGTCCAGACCATGGCCGTGGCCCAGCCGGTGTGGGGGCGCGGCATCGGCCGGGCGCTGCTCACCGCGCTGCTCGACCGGGCCGAACACGAGGGCGTCGTCCACGTCTTCCTTGAGGTGCGCGACGACAACCCGCGCGCGCAGAAGCTGTACGCCGACTTCGGCTTCACCCGGATCGGCGTCCGGCGCGGCTACTACAACGGGGCCGACGCGATCGTCATGCGCCGCACGGCCCGGCCCGGACAGGCGTCCGGTGGGGAGGGGAACCCGTGAGCGACCATCCGCTGATCCTGGGGATCGAGACGTCGTGCGACGAGACCGGCGTCGGTCTCGTGCGCGGCTGTGAGCTGCTCGGCGACGAGGTGGCCTCCAGCGTCGACCAGCACGCGCGCTTCGGCGGCGTGGTCCCCGAGGTGGCCAGCCGCGCGCACCTGGAGGCGATGACCCCGACCGTCCGGCGCGCCCTGGACTCCGCGGGCGTGAAGCTGTCCGACGTGGACGCGATCGCGGTCACCGCCGGTCCCGGCCTGGCCGGTGCGCTGCTGGTGGGCGTGTCCGCCGCCAAGGCCTACGCGATGGCCCTGGACAAGCCGCTGTACGGGGTCAACCACCTGGTCGGCCACGTGGCGGTCGACCAACTGGAGCACGGGCCGCTGCCCAAGCCCGCCGTGGCGCTGCTGGTGTCGGGCGGGCACACGTCACTGCTGCTGGTCAACGACCTGGCCACCGACGTGGTCTCGCTCGGGGACACCGTGGACGACGCCGCCGGCGAGGCCTACGACAAGGTGGCGCGGCTGCTGGAGCTGCCCTACCCGGGCGGGCCGCCGATCGACAGGGCCGCCCGGACCGGCAACCCGAGGGGTATCCGCTTCCCGCGCGGCAAGTGGGGCGACGGGACCTACGACTTCTCCTTCTCCGGCCTCAAGACGGCCGTGGCCCGGCACGTGGAGGACGCCGAGCGCGCCGGTCAGCCGCTGGTGGTCGCCGACATCGCCGCCGCCTTCCAGGAGTCGGTGGTGGACGTGCTCACCCGCAAGGCCGTGGACGCGTGCGTGGAGCACGGCGTGAGCACCCTCGTGATCAGCGGGGGCGTGGCGGCCAACTCGGCGCTGCGCGCCCTGGCCGAGGAGCGCTGCCGGGAGGCCGGGATCGAGCTGCGCGTGCCGCGCCCGCGCCTGTGCACCGACAACGGCGCGATGATCGCGGCGCTGGGGGCCGAGGTGGTGGCGGCCGGGCTGCCCGCCTCCACGCTGGAGCTGGGCACGGACACGTCGCTGCCGGTGGAGTCCCCGCTGGCCGTGTGAGCCGCCCGCCGACCGCTGTCGACGCCCCCGCCGGAACCGTCCGGCGGGGGCGTCGACGTGTGGCGGCCGGAAAGCCGGGGTGCGGCCCGGGGGCGGCGCCCCGCGGCCCGGGGCGGTGGCCGCGGTGGCGCGACGCGGTGGCCGCGCCACCCGCACGGTTCGCGGACCGCACGGATGCGTGAGCCGTGCCGTCCGTGCATTCTGTCATTCTGTGCCCGATATGCAACATAAGTATTTATTTTTGATAGATGCGGCTTCGGGGTGGTGTCTTTGGTCCCCAAGTCCGCACTTGGGAAGAAACCGGCTCTTCGGTCCGGTGGGCGCGTCGTGGACACTTCCGGCAGGTCAGGAGTTAATCTGCCGTTGACCGCCTTGAAGGTCCCGGGATTTCGCTCATGTTCTCTTTTCGGATGGTCGGTTTCCATCGTTTTCCGGACATGGTGCCCCGGGGGCTGGAGGCGATATCGGGTCGATGATGCGGAGGAGTCCATGAGACGGGAAAAGCGCAAGCGGGGAGCGTTCCTCACCAGAGCGGCGGCGGTCACCCTGTCCGCGGTCGTGGTCCTGGGCGGCCAGGTCATCGTCAGCCCTGCGGCATACGCGCAGGACCACCCCGGCTGGGTGCCCGGTCACGGCGGGCACCCGCCGAGGCCGGTACAGCCCGGGCCGTCCGGCGGCGGGCAGACACCCCCGCTCGCGGGGATGCCCGAGCACCCGGCGTTCGTGGACCTCTCGCAGGAGGCCCCGGAGATGAAGGGGGCTCCGATCCCGGGGGCGATCAACCTCAAGGACCAGGAGTCGTTCGAGGTCGACGGCCTGCTGGGCGACCTCTGCAGGCAGGGCCCCAACCGGCGGGTCCAGGGCGCGTTCAACAACGAGACCGGTCAGTTCCTGCCCAAGCGGCAGTACGTCAACAGGCTGGGCGACTTCCAGCCGCACGGTCCCTGGGAGACCCTCCGCGGGGAGTGCCACTTCCCGGTGCTCGGCGCCTGGGACCACCCGGGGCAGGGCCGACGGATCACCGCCGTGCACCGCAACCTGGGCACGGGTGACGACTACTACGAGCTGACCATCGACTACGCCACGTCCTTCGACGTGAGCGTCAGCAACGGGCACAGCATCTCCAAGACGGTGGCCGACGACATCTTCAGCACCACGAAGACCAGGAGCCGGGACCACTCGTGGTCCTGGGGCACCGCCCGGGCCGTCAGCAGGCTCCGGGGCCTGATCATCGAGCCCTGCACCGAGGTGTGGCTGGACGCGGTCCCCACCCGGCGGACGGTGCGCGTCCAGCCGGTGTTCGAGCTCTTCGACCACCGCTTCGAGCGGCAGGAGCAGCGGATGAGCCAGGACAACTGGCGCGTCGCGCCGGGGCCGAGGATGTTCTTCTCACCCGGATTCCACATCGACGGCTCGGCCGACCGCCTGCTGCGTGACGGGACCCCCGACCTGGCCATCACCAAGCACCAGAACAACCTGGACGACGACATCTGCGCGTAGTGCGCGGCGGGCCGGACGCTACGCGATCCGCGTGACCGCCTCTGACGACCGCCCCGCTTTTCGGACCTGCTCCCGAAAAGCGGGGCGGCGTCGTGCCGCCACCCGCCGGTGCCGTCCGGCGCCGTCAGCGGCCGGTGCCAGTCGGCGGTGTCAGTCGGCGGTGAAGACGAAGGGGCGCAGACCGGGCGGTACGGCGGCCGGGTCGACGGCGAACTCCGCCCACACGTTGGTGCCCAGGTCGCCCCAGGGCCCGAGCGGGAGGTGCCCCCAGGCCGTGGACAGGTTCTCGACCAGGAGGAGCCCGCGCTGGCCCTCCGACCAGTCCCACTCGTGGCGGCTGCGTTCGGCGGGGATGCGCGGGACGCCCCCGCCGCCGCCGGAGTCGCTGACCGAGAGGCGGAGGGTGGCGCGGTCCGGCATGGACAGGGCGCGGATGACCTCGCCCTGCGCCGTGCCGGAGTCGGTGTACTTGAGGGTGTTGGCGAACAGCTCGGACAGGCAGAGCTGGAGGGTGTCGACCAGGTCGGGGTCGAAGCCGTCCAGGTCGCGGGCGAGGTCGGCGCGGACCAGGGCGAGTTCGCCGAACCCGCCGGTGTAGACGCGGTGCTCCCAGAAGACGTGCGGCGTGGTCATGCCACCGTCACCCCCTCGTGCTGTTCCTGTCGTTGCTGCCAGGTGCGGACGAGGGCGGCGAGTTCGTCGAACTCACCGGGGGAGGGCGACGGCGGCGCCAGGAGGTCGCCCTCGGGGACGCGCGGCCGGGGGAGACGGGGCGCGGGGTGTCCGGTGGTGCGGGCGCTGCTCCGTGCGCGGTCCCGCTCGTGGGCGGCGTAGTAGGGGCGCATGAGGGCGACGTCGTCGGCGGGGACGTGCTGCGACGGGGGAGCGAGGTGCGGCGCCGGGGCGGTGGCGCGCTGCGATCGGGGTGCGGCGGGAGCGCTGGTCGGAACGGGTTCCGTGGCGGGAGCGGGCGCCGGGGGCGGTGCGTAGCGGCGGATGCGGGTGGAACGTCGGCGGCGCGCCGCGTGGCGGCCGCGCGGGGAGGCGAAGAGCGCCGTCACTGAGCCCACGACAGGGGCCAGGAGGGCAGCGATAAGATGGAGCACGCTGGCAATCCTTGGTCTAAAAGGTTTGAGTTGCTGGCCACGACCCCGGGCGTTGAGTAAACGTCGCGGGGTCTTCGTATGCGGTTGTCGGGAACGAGATTAGGCGATGGGGTGGGGTTGTGGGCGGGCTACGGGGAAGTAAGGAAGAAAAAATTCGGGAAGTCGGCGTTGTTCGAGGTCGGATGCGGTGTGCGGGGCAAAAGCCGCATGAGGGAATTATGTGTTGAATCAGTCAGGAGACACGGAAGGACCCCCGTTCCGGCGGTGGAACGGGGGTCCTCGGTGTGGGGTCAGCGGTTGCTCTTGATGGCGGAGAGGAAGCCGGTCCAGACGGGGTTGCTGAAGCCGAGGTGCCCGTGCTCGCGGTGCCGGGTGTCCCGCACCAGGGTCTGGGCCGCGCCCTCGGCGACCTCCACGCAGTTCTGGTGCGAGCCCCCGCTGTAGGTGCTCTTGTGCCACTGGGGGTCACTCATGACGGAATCCCTCAATCGTCTTCTCGATCAGCCGCAGCGACTGGCTCGGTGGCATCGCTGCCGCTTGCAGCCGGTGGAACCGCATCTTGAACTCTGCCACGGCGGAGGGATCGTCGATGAACTGGCCCTTGTGGGCCGACTCCACGTAGACGATCTCCCGCTCCGGTGCCGGATCAAGCACCGAGAAGGGTCCCACCAGCCCCGGGTTCAGGGGCTCGTTGGTGATCTGCAAGGTTATCCGCTCACCCGCCGCGAGAGAGTGGATGCGCTCCAGCTGCTCGCGCATGATCGGCCCCTCGTCGATCGGGTCCAGCAGGACCGCGCGGCCGATCACCACCATCATCACCGGGGTCTGCGCGTCCTGGAAGCGCTCGCCGCGAGCGATGCGGTCGCGCACCCGGGAGTCGGTCGTGGCGCGCGGCTCCCAGGGGGTGACCGCGCGCATCACCGCGGTCGCGTAGGCGGCGGTCTGGAGCAGGGACGGCACCAGGAAGGGGTGGCAGTCCAGGATGGAGGCGGCCTTCTTCTCCAGCTCCTCCATCTGACCCAGCCAGGGGATCTTGCCCTCCTTGACGAGGTCGTCCCACAGTCGCGTGAGCTCGTCGCCGGTCCCGAGCACCCCGTCCAGCGTCGCCAGGACGTCCGCCGTGGGCGAGGTGCGCCCGCGTTCGAGGTTGGACACGGCCGTTCCCTTGACACCGAGCGCTCTGCCGAGCTTCTCCTGCGTCATGCCCCGGGCCTCGCGCCGCTGCTGGAGGACGCCGCCCCACCGTTCCCGGATGTCCGTGCTCACCTTGGCCATGCCCGATGCTTGCATATCGGAAAAGGACAAAGGGGGCCTACCATTCTCATTCCTCACCCGATGGAGTTTCGCAAAAACTCCATCGGCGTGCGTGGACTTTCGCGAAAACTCCATGCGGGGAGGCCAAGTCCGCGGCCCGTTGGGAGCCTGATCCCGGACGGTGAGGAACGGGCCGAAGGGGAGTAGGCGATGGGGGAGCCGGGCGAGGTGCGGGGGATCGACGGGCTGCCGAGGCGGATCCCGCCGGGGCGGCCGGGCGTGCGCAGGGCGAGCTTCGGGCCGCTGCCGGGGCAGGTGGCGACCGCCCGGCAGTGGTGCTGGCACGGGTCGGGGCTGAGCTACGACCGGGCGTACCCGCTGCTGGTGGTGGAGTCGGAGCTGCACACGAACGCGCTGCGGCACACGGCGTCGGGTCGGCCGTTCGGGCGGGTCCGGGTGGAGATGGAGCGGTGCGGGGGCCTGTTCCGGATCGCGGTGACCGACGACGGGGCGGTGGGCGGCGGGAAGTCGGGTGGTGGGGAGCGGTCGGTGCCGTGCGTGGGCGGGGGATGCGGACTGCGCCTGGTGGAGGAGCTGTCGTGGGCGTGGGGGTGGTTCGGGCGGCCGGGGAGCCCGCTCACGGTGTGGGCGGTGGTGGACCCGCGTGGGCAGGGGACGCGTGGGCGGGTGCCGCGGCCGAGGAGGGCTGTCTGAGGCAGGAAAGGCGGACGGGCCGGGGCGTGGGAGGGGGCGCCCCAGCCCGAGAGTTCTCGCCCCTCTCTGGTGACTGGCCAGGTTCGGTCACGGAATGCGTGCCTGCGAAAGTTTTCGCAGGTGAGAGGACTCTCGGCCATGACTGCATCCGATGTCACTGATCAAGCTCCCTCAGACACATCTGAGACCGACGGTCACAGGTGCTAACTTGCAGGCACGAATCGGTCTGTGTCAGACGCACCCACACCCCATGCAGAGAGTGAGTCCCCCATGTCCGAGGCAGGCGGTAACCCGATCGAGGGAATGCAGGGTGGCGAACTGGCGGAAACACTGGCCTCCGCGATGGCGGGGATCGCCGACATGTTCGACCTGCTAACCGAAGATGCCGCTAACTCAGCTGGCCATGACGACGTCAGCGCCGGTTACCGAGCTTTCAAAGACCGGCATTCGCAGGACTTCATCGACGTCCAGGCGCACGGCATTCAGCTGGCCAACAACATCCAGGCGGGTGCAGGGGAGGTGGCACTGAACGACGTGGAAAGCGCCGAAAGCTACCCGACTCCCTGGGATTTCCCTCGGAACATCAACTCCTAGTTAAATTAATCAACCCCGAACAAACTGAACGGTAATGATATGGCATCGTTTCAGCTTTTCTTTTCTCCGCGATCGATATCCGCTTTCGAAAGCCAGATTCGCCCCAATGCCGAAGAATTTGAGATTCTGAAGAAGCGTCTGCTGGGGCGAGCTGACGACCTGGGGACGAGCTTTGATTCTGCCGGAAAGCACTTCACGGATCAGATCGGTTGGAACATCGACATCAGAGGAGAGGAGGACTACCAGCACTGGGTCGATGCGTCGGTTGCTTTGGAGTACGCAATAGACACCACTGAGATGTGGGCTGACTACGTCAAGGAGTTCAATGACAAGAAAAACGAACTCTGGGATGAGTGGGACGCGGCTGTCGCAGCGAAAGTGACAGAGGTTCCAGAAGAGTACCAGGGGCAGACGATCACCTCTGACTATCCGGTACGGGAAGGATGGATCGCCAGCATCGGTGGCAGTGATGCGAACAAGTGCCGGGATCTATACGACGAACTTCTAACAAAACTTAATGATATCAATGAGCGTGCCCAGGCGAACTACGATAACTATCAGGAAAATGCCGCAGAGATCGGGGAGATGCTTGAGCAGGGCGCCACTGATGTCAATGTCCAGAAACTGATTGACGGTGGGTACTCAAACTGGGCCTACGCGAACACCGACCCGGAGCGTTACCTGGAACTCGAATCTGACTTTGAAATCACCCCGGAGTCTGGTCGAAGTGTGGCCGAAGAGCTTGACCCCTATTTCTCTGGTGAGAAGCCGCTAGACGACCGTTACCACGAGTTGATGCTTGTCCTGGCGATGGTCGGAACCAATGCCAGAAACGCTCAACACGACGGAGAGGAACTCGATGAGAACGAGGTGGACTTTCTTCGCGAGTTCAATGCTTCTCTGGAAGAAACCAACCCGCGCGGTGTTGTAGGAATCCCAGAGATGTTGGGAGATAGCCTTACTGAAGAAGAGCGTTCTCGTGCTCTCGGTGTAATTGGAGATGGGCTACTGGCTCTTTCGGACCATCGACTCGGCGGCGGATATGAGGAGCTACCCGAGAGTGTGAGGCGTACTGCTCAGGGCCCCTTCGTTGATGAAGAGGGCCAGGAAACCCCCTACTTCATGCCCACGTATGCAGAAGATGCTCGGGGGCTGTCCGAGATATTCGGTAATGCAAGTGAAGAAATTGAAGGCGGGAACACTCTCTCGACCAATCTACTTCTGTCTTCAGGGGCCTACTACAATTACTGGGCAAGCGAAGGAGACGGCGGGTGGCTCACGCTTGACGAGATGGGCACTCTCTTTGATGTGGGGGTCCGGAATGAGGATGCAAATCACTTTATTCTCACGGGAGATTTGTATAATCCAGAGTCAGAAGATGTAGAGTTCAGAGATCAAGACAGACTCACGGCTCTTGAGGGGCTTTTCGCAAATAATTGGGAGGACGACGGGGCGAGAGTCCGGCAGTTGACCGATTGGATCTCCCGTGACGGAGGCAGTGAAGATCCAGAAATAAAGGCGAGGGCAGATTCTGCACTCGCCGGCTACATCGAAACTTTGGCACGCCCGGACGTTCAAGAGTTCCTATTGAGTACAGAACATAGCATTGAAGAGGAAGTTCAAGTTACCAACGACGACGGAACTCAAGATACGGAGGACTTCGAGTGGTTTGATGTTCCCATGGGACAGCTTAATCCTGAACTCGCAGACAGCATGGTGAACATTTTCGAAGCGTATATTGATGCATTCAGTGATTCTTCTGTTTGGACGGGAGATGAAATGGTTGCCAACCTGGAAACGGACTTCGATGAAGATGACGGCCTTCTGATATCAATGGAAGATCGGAGAATGTTTTTCCAGTACCTGTCTGGTGACGCCGAATCCACTGAAAGGGCGATGACTGCTGCCGAGGAGTTCTCCAGAGAGCAAGTTAGTGAGTATTTCGAAAATGCGGAAAACGAGGAGTCTTCAAAAGAAATCGCGCAGGAAACCGGCCTTCTTTGGAGTGCGTTGAGCCACGGTATTTCTGATGCGTTTGACCAGCAGTATCAAAATCATTCAGACGAGCTTGGGCAGAGAAAGAAGGGAATGGAATTTGTAGTCGATCTCACTGCGACGAGATTCGATAACCCGCTTCTGGCTGAGACGTACAAGTATCTCGCAAAGGACTATGTTGCTGACTATGTCGATGACAATACAGGAGAGCGGGTGGAGGTGCGCGTAGTCGATGAGATCATTCCCGTTCTTCGAGGGCAATTTCAAGAAGGGGGTATTGCTTATCATGCCGATCAGAACTCGGAAACTTGGGGAAGTGAGCCATGGGCGGAGGGAGGAGGCCCATTCCCGAGGGGAATGTATGATAACGATGGCGTCTTTAAACCCAATCCAGATGACTGGCACCCCACTGCGGAAAACTATGATGACGACGGTGACCATGACTTTCGGGCCCGCAGGAATTCTTGGGAAGAAGAGGCGGCGAGAAATGATATGAGAGACGACGCTTGGCGTCCCATTCTTAATCAGCCTGTGCCGGGCGATCCATATGCTCAAAACTATTCGGAGCATGAGCAAGTTTACATGGATGCCGTCACAGATATTATGAATGTGCCTATCTGATTGATCTCACGGGAGGATTCAAGTTTCATGAAAGCAGTCAAAATCTTGGGTGGCCAAATGTTTGATTCTCCACTCCATCGTAGATGTGCCTATGCTCTAGTTCCAGTACTTTTGCTAGCTGGCACTTCCTGCACAACAGAAGATGCTGGAGAGCAGGCACATGCGGTGGATCATGTCGTCGCAAACGAACCCCGCCAGAATCCAGAAGGCGTCCCTGACTCAATCTCCGGAATAGGTTGGGACTGGGAGGCGCCCGAAGGTGTGGAGATCACCGCGGTCGATTCTATTCCTGCTGGGGTCGTCGTATCACTTTCTGACGGTGCTATCGCCCTTCATGGGGATTCTGGTGAGGAACTTTGGCGCTATCGACGTACCGGTGAAAGAATGTCCGGGCACGGAGTAACACCTGATTCCTCGCTGGTGGCGCTCTCCTACTCAACAAGCAGTGAGCCTGCATCTGATACAGCAGAACATGAAATCGTTCTTTTGGACTCTGCTACGGGCGAGATTGAAAACGCGCATTCCACGATGTTTACTCTGACAGATTCGATCTCTGACGGCGTTCTGCTGCTTGATCCAATGCCGGAACGACTCGGTCTCATCACGAACAGTTCCCGCCTTGTATTTAATCCATTGGAAGACGACGGCTGGGAACTTCGGTCTATTAATCTGGCCAGTGGTGAGGAAGATTGGAGCAAATCTGATTTCAGGCCCGAAAGTGAGGTCGGTTCATATTTTCAGCCTGGACAGATCGATGTGTTCGGTGAGACAATTGTTTACACGGGAGTTTTCATGCTTCCCGTCAATGGTGATCTAGATTATGATCAGGTTCAGGAACACACGTGGGTGGTTGCTGGCCTTGACTCAGAAACTGGTGATGAAATCTGGCGCACCGAACAAGTAATGAATGAGCCGGTTACGCCTCGCGGCATCTCTCTGAGTTCTTCCTCGGAAGATGAAATCGTTGGCGCTGTACTTCGAGGGAGGCAACTTCGGCAATGGTTCTTGGATACGAGAAGCGGTCGACCTGTTACGAGCGAAGAAGTCTTCGATGACGCGGGCGATGTCGGGGTTTTCTCTGTCCGCCCAGATGGTTATTCAGTTGTGCGATCCGATTTTGAAAGTGAGGTGGAGACCATCTCTCGAATTAGTTTCTCTGGCGATGTGCTCGACTCTCTCACGTTTGAGGAATCGGATGTAGTGGGGCCAGAGAATTTCATCTTTGAATTGAGTGATGAATTTGTCAGGGTGCAGGCTGGTCGTGACGGGCCCGGTTGGCAGCCAGCTTCACTCGAGATTACGAGTTGGGATGAGTCAAGTCCCACCCGTACGATTGATATCGGCGTGGATATCCACCGTGATCCTTGGGAAGTGGATTCTCTCGAGTCTCCGTACCAGGTTAGTCTGCCAGACTATGCGACACTTGCTCCTGGGGCTGTTGTGATCAGCGAGGTGACTACTGATAACACTCTGGATGAGTCGGGTACGGAGTCGCGTCGTATCGTTGGCCTTCAGTGAGTGCTCTTTTCCGGCTTCGCGGAGTTGAAGTACGAGCACAGCTCGGGTCAGCTCTCTGGCCTGGTGCGGATGGCCGCGTAACCGGTGTAGGACGTTCCAGTTCTTGATTTAGGTGATGGTCTGGTCACCAGATGAGCAGAGCTTGGTTTGGTCGGATTTGGCATCCTTTTTTCGCTGCGGCCTGCCTTGCCCCTTGATCGAGTAGAACACCATCTCTGATAGGCCGACGTACCTTTTTCGAGCTGGCTGAGCAAGCCCGAGACCTTGATGCACTCGGCGATCCTTCGTATTGGTACTCCCCCGCAACGCCGGAGGGCGCCGGACCGCGTGCGGTCCGGCGCCCTCCCGTGGGTCAGCGTGCGGGGATGTTCTCCCCCGGCTCCCTACTCGTCGTCCTCGTCGTCGTCGCGGCGGCGCTTCTTCTTGCCGTCGCGGCCCGGGCGCAGCAGCGCCTCGGCCAGGGCGAGCATCGTCTCCTCCAGGGAGGCGAGGCGCTTGGTCATGTCGTCGTGCGAGTTCTCCACCGCCTCGGTGACGGTCTCCTCGAACTCGTGCCGGTCCGGGCGCTGCTTGAGCTCGCGCAGCACCGGCTCGACGGCGGAGGTGACGTGCGAGTCGATCTCCTCCAGCTTGTCGGTGTGGTCCACCTGCGGCCGGTCGACCAGCTCGGTCAGGCGGCGGTGCAGCTCGCTGACCTCCATGGACTGCGGCAACTGGTTGAGCCGCTGGTTGAGCGCCTCCAGGCGGTCGTCGATGGCCTCCATCCGGCCGTCGACCCCCTCGAAGTGCCCGCTGACGCCCTCGAACTGGCCCTCGACGCCGTTCACCCGGCCGTCCAGGCCGTCCAGGCGGCCGTTCAGACCGTCGATGCGCCCATCGATGCCATCGATCTTGCCCTCGATGCCCTCGAAGCTCCCCTCGAAGTGCCCCTCGAAGGTGTCGAAGCGGTCGGTGAGGCGGCCGAGTTCGTGGTCGACCTTGCCAGTGATCTGCGACAGGTGGTTGTCCACCTTGCCGGTGAGGGCCTCGCGCTGGCGCTCCAGCTTCTCGTCGAGCGCCGTGCGGTGCTCCTGGGACTGCTCGGTGAGCGTGTCGGAGAGGGTCTGGTGCCGCTCGGTGCTCTCGGCGGCGGCCCTGGCCGTCGACTCCTCGACGAACGTCCGCAGCTCGGCCAGGTCGGCGGCGACCTTCTCGGCGTCCTCGGCGACCTGGGCCCTCAGGGCGTCGGTGCGCTCGCTGACGGACTCGCGCAGCGCCTCGGCGGCGGCCTCGTCCCGCTCGCGGTCCTCGGTGCGGCCCAGCTCCAGCTGCTCGTTGAGCTCGGTGAGGCGCTGGCGCAGGTGTGTGCGCAGCTCGGTGAGGGAGGACTCGTGGTTCTCCCGCAGCTTGGCCACGGCCCCGGTCACGTCCGCGATGGCGGCGTTGGCCTCGGCGTGGTTCTCCTCGGCCTGGGTGCTCAGGTAGCCGATGCTCTCGGTGACCTTGGCGGTGAGGGCCTCGTGCCGCTCCTTGGCGGAGCCCGCCAGGGCGGTCAGCTCCTCGGCCAGGGAGGTGGTGCGCTCGCCGAGTTCGCCGGTGTTCTCCTGGAGCCTGCCGAGCAGCTCCTCGTTCTTCTCGGTGAACGCCGAACGCAGCTCCTCGGCGGACTCGTTCACCTTGGCCGTGAGCTTCTCGCCGAGCTCGGTGTCCGCCTTGGCCTGGGCCTCGCGGGCCTCGGCGACGGCGGCGGCGAGCGCCTCGCGGCCGGAGGCGACCGCCTCGGACAGCTCGGTGCGGCTGGCGGCGACCGCCTCGGTGATCTCCGTACGGCCGGACGCGAGGGCCTCGGCGATCTCGGTGCGGCCCTCGGCCAGGGTCGCGGTCAGCGCCTCGTGCCGCTCGGCGAGGGTCGACTCGAAGCTCTCCTGGCGCTCGGCCAGGGTCGAGTCCAGCGTGCTGAGCGAGGCCTCCACGGCCTCGGTCCGCTCCGCGAGCGAGGCCAGCGCGGTGTCCAGGGCGTCCAGGCGGGCCTCGACCTTCTCGGTGAGGCCGGTGAGCCGCTCACCGAGGTCGTCGACCTTCTCCGCGGTGCGGTTGCCGGTCTCGGCCATCCGCTGGAGGCGGGTGAGCGCGGTGTCCATGTGCCCGGCGAGGCGGTGGGTGTCGGCGCGCAGCGACGGCATGTCGGCCAGCGGCTTGACCTGCTGACCGACCAGCTCGATGTGCTCGGCGAGGGTCTCGGCCCACTCCGGCGGACGCTCCAGGAAGCCGTCGATCCGACCGTTGACCGCGGTGACCGCCTCGGAGAGGCCGGTGAGTTCCTGCTCGCGCAGTTCGCGCAGGAGCCACTCCATGCCCTCCAGCCGCTGGCGCATCTCCTCGCTCACCGCGCCCTGGCTCTTCTGCTCGGAGACGTGCTCCTGGGCGGCCTGGGAGAGCAGGTCACGCATCCGGTCGGAGATCCCGGCCTGGCTCCCTCCGGTGAGGAAGTTGTGATTGGTCTGTTCCACCGAGGTGCTCCTTTTGGTTCTGGCGCTCCCGTCCGGGCCCGGAGGAAGGGACGGTGGTTCCGGGCGGTCGGGTTCTCGATGGTCCCCGGGCGCGCGGCGCCCCGCGGCGATAACGCCTTAACGTGACGAAGTCGTGACTGAGCGTATATGCGCGAGGCATGGGGGACCGGCTGCTCGAACCGCGTGCGGATCAATCAACCGGGGGCCTTCCGGGGGAGTCCATGAGAAGGGAAAGCAATCAGCGGTCGACAGTCTAACGACCGGCGCCCCGGGTACCCCAGGGGTCGGCCGAAGATCTGCGCGCGGAAGGTAACGATATGGTCCGCGCACCGTGACCGGACCACGCCTCCGGGACCGCTCAGGCGTTCTCCGGACGCGCGACCTCCCTGCACAGCAGGCTGTACGGGCGCTCCCCGATCCTGGTCAGCACCACCGTGACCGCCTCGGACCCGGAGGCGCGCAGGTCCCTGCGCAGCTTCTCGGTGTCGACCGCCGAACCGCGTTTCTTGATCGTTACCGTCCCCGCGCCGCGTGCGCGCAGCGCGGAGCGCAGCCTCTTCAGGGAGAACGGCAGGACGTCGGTGATCTCCAGGACCCGCCAGAGCGGTGAGGCCACCGCCCGGTCGGAGGTGAGGTAGGCGATCCGCTCGTCGAGCAGCGCGCCGTCCACGAGGGCGGCGGCCTCGGCCACCAGGTGCGAGCGCACCACGGCGGGGTCGGGGTCGTACAGGTAGCGCCGCGCGGGCGCCACGGGCGCGGGGCCGAGACCGGGGGCCTCGTCCAGGTGCGCCACCGCCCCCTCGGCGGCGAGCAGCCCGGGCCGCTCGTGCAGGACCGTCGCACGGCGCCGGGGGCCGTCGGCGAGGGCCCCGAACCACAGCGCCGCCTCCTTCAGCTCGCCGTCCACGGAGATCCACTCCGCGGCGGCGTCGGCGGGGAGTACCTCGTGCGGGATGCCGGGCGCCGCCTTGAGGCACGCGGCGGCCGAGCCCCGGGCCAGGTCGGTCGCCACGTCCCACGGCGGCGAGTAGGCCGCCGGGTCGAACACCCGGCCCCGGCCGCCGCGCCGCGCGGGGTCGCAGAACAGCAGCGGGTGGGCGCCGGGGGCGGTCCCGGTCACGTCGCCCTCGCGCACCCGGGCGCGGTCCGCCAGCCCGAGCGCGGCGATGTTGGCGCGGGCCACGGCGACGGTCAGCGGGTCGGCGTCCACGCCCTCGACCGGTACGCCCCGTTCGGCCAGGGCGAGCAGGTCCGCCCCGATCCCGCAGCACAGGTCGCCCGCGCGGCCCTCGTCCAGGACGGCGGCGGCCACGGCGGCGGTCCGCTCGGCTCGGTGGTCGGCCACCACCCGGCGGGTGGACTGTTCCAGACCGTGGGGCGTGAAGTACATCTCCCGGGCCCGGTCGCCGAACTTGGCCCTGCCGCGCTCGCGCAGCCCCACCTGGGTGAGGACCGCGTTGACCAGGTCGGATACGGGAAGATCGGGGGCGAGGGCGGCCACCCGGGGATCGCCGCGCAGCCGGGAGGCGGCCGCGAGCCCGTCGGCGGCGGCCTCCTGGGGGTCCACGCCCGCGAGCACCTCCCGGCCCTCGTCGGTGAGCAGAGCCGAGAAGGCTGGCTCGCGCATGGATCCTCCCTCGTTGGACGGTGTGGACGGCGCGGATCCGGGCACACTCCCGGGGCACCCCCGATCGCGGGTCCGCCGTGCTCCCGGCGTCGCTCCGCCGCGTCCCCGGCCGTGCCCCGCTCCGTGCGTTCCGGCGGCGGGTCCGCTGACCAGCGGCCCTCGCCACATTTCCATTCTGGCACTCGCAGGGGTAGAGTGCTAACCGCGACGAGGCCGGTCTGGCACCCGCGACGACAGGCCGCCGCGGTCGCCCCTTTTTTCGTAGCCGGTCCGTGCTCGCGCGCGGGCCGATGTCAGGACACCGAAACCTAGAAGGGGGAGGTCACACCGTGTCGACCGCCACCAAGACCGTGCTGAAGCCGCTTGAGGACCGCGTCGTGGTCAAGACCCTGGAGGCCGAGCAGACCACCGCCTCCGGCCTGGTCATCCCGGACACCGCCAAGGAGAAGCCGCAGGAGGGCGAGATCCTGGCCGTGGGCCCCGGCCGCCTCGACGACAAGGGCAACCGCGTCGCCATGGACGTCAGCGTCGGCGACGTCGTCCTCTACAGCAAGTACGGCGGCACCGAGGTCAAGTACGACGGTGACGAGTACCTGGTCCTGTCCGCCCGCGACATCCTCGCGGTCGTCGAGAAGTAGGTCTCGACCGGGGGCTCGCTCCGAGCCCCCGGCCAGCCAGTTCTCCGCATCCCGCACCGGTCGGCGCCTCGCCGGGCGGGCGGGATGTTCCTTTGCGACCACAGGAGGAAGTACTCACCATGCCGAAGATCCTGGAGTTCGAGGACGACGCCCGCCGCGCCCTCGAGCGGGGCGTCGACAGCCTCGCCAACGCCGTCAAGGTGACGCTCGGCCCGCGCGGCCGCAACGTCGTCATCGACAAGAAGTTCGGTGCGCCGACCATCACCAACGACGGTGTCACCGTCGCCCGTGAGGTCGAGCTGGACGACCCCTACGAGAACCTGGGCGCCCAGCTCGTCAAGGAGGTCGCCACCAAGACCAACGACGCCGCCGGCGACGGCACCACCACCGCCACCGTGCTCGCCCAGGCGCTCGTCCGCGAGGGTCTGCGCAGCGTCACGGCCGGCGCCTCCCCGATGTCCCTGAAGAAGGGCATCGACGCCGCCGCGGAGAAGGTGTCGGAGATCCTCGTCGAGCGGGCCCGCCCGGTCGAGGAGCGCGCCGACATCGCCTACGTCGCCACCAACTCCGCCCAGGACGCGCAGATCGGCGACCTCATCGCCGAGGCGTTCGACAAGGTCGGCAAGGACGGCGTCATCACGGTGGAGGAGGCCCCGACCTTCGGTCTGGACCTCGACTTCACCGAGGGCCTGCAGTTCGACAAGGGCTACGTCTCGCCCTACTTCGTCACCGACGGCGACCGCCAGGAGGCGGTGCTGGAGGACGTCCGGATCCTCATCAACCAGGGCAAGATCAGCAACCTCAACGATCTGCTGCCGCTCCTGGAGAAGGTCGTCCAGGACAAGAAGCCGCTGCTCATCATCGCCGAGGACATCGAGGGCGACGCCCTGGGCGCCCTGGTGCTGAACAAGATGCGCGGCATGCTCAACGTCGCCGCCGTCAAGGCGCCCGGCTTCGGCGAGCGCCGCAAGGCCATGCTCCAGGACATCGCCGTCCTGACCGGCGGCCAGGTCATCGCCGAGGAGGTCGGCCTGACCCTGGAGAACGCCGACCTGGACGCCCTGGGCACCGCCCGCCGCGTCACCGTCACCAAGGACGCCACCACGATCGTGGACGGCGCCGGCGAGCAGGCCGAGGTCGAGGACCGCGTCCGCCAGATCCGCAAGGAGATCGAGGCCAGCGACTCCGACTGGGACCGCGAGAAGCTCCAGGAGCGCCTGGCCAAGCTCGCGGGCGGCGTCTCGGTCCTGCGCGTCGGCGCGGCCACCGAGGTCGAGCTCAAGGAGAAGAAGCACCGCCTGGAGGACGCCATCTCGGCGACCCGCGCGGCCATCGAGGAGGGCATCGTCGCCGGTGGCGGCGCCTCCCTGGTGCACGCGGCCAAGGCCCTGGACGACCTGGGCCTGACCGGTGACGAGGCCACCGGCGTGGGGATCGTCCGCCGCGCCCTGGTCGAGCCCGCCCGGTGGATCGCGGAGAACGCGGGCGCCGAGGGCTACGTGGTCACGCACCGCGTCTCCGAGCTGGAGGTCGGCCACGGCTTCAACGCCGCCACCGGCGCCTACGGCGACCTGACCGCCGAGGGCATCATCGACCCGGTCAAGGTCTCCCGCTCCGCCGTCCAGAACGCCGCGTCCATCGCGGGCATGCTCCTGACCACCGAGGCGCTGGTCGTGGACAAGCCCGAGGAGGAGGCCGAGGACGGCCACGGCCACGGGCACGGCCACTAGGAGCCGGCCACCGGGGCGGCGGCCCCGGGCACGTCGTTCGGGGGTGGGGCGCGTCGTCGCTCCACCCCCGTCCACTACCACGGTATTCCCGGCACATCCTCCAAAAAGTGTGGTGTTTTCGGGCGTTTTTCCCAAAACGTGACCATTCCGTAGTTGTCGATTGGAGCGGTTGGGTCCCGCGTTGGGGGCATCATTCGTTACGTGACGGATGCAGGCGCCCGGGGGGGCGTTACCGCGCGGCCGGGAACGCACCGGGATGGAACGCACCAGGATGCGGACCAGGCGACGCGCGACACGGGTTTGAACCATCTGGGGTCACTCGCGGTCCAGGGGGACGACGGGGCCATGGACTCGCTGTTGCGCGAGGTCCGGCCCATGGTGGTCCGGTACTGTCGTGCCCGCCTGGCGAGGGTCTCCGGCCTGGCCCACGACTCCGACGACGTGGCGCAGGAGGTGTGCATCGCCCTGCTCACGGCCATCCCCCGCTACCAGGACCGGGGACGCCCCTTCGCCGCCCTGGTGTTCGGCATCGCCGCGCACAAGGTGGCCGACACCCTGCGGGTCGCGGGCCGGGTGGAGCTGGTGTCCACGGACGCCGTTCCGGAGCCGCCCGACGACGGGCCGGGCCCCGAGGAGGCGGCGGTCCGGGTGATCGAGGCCCAGCGGGCGCGGGAGCTCCTGGACGAGCTTCCGGAGAGACAACGGAAATTGCTGGTCATGCGAGTGATCGCCGGTCTGACGGCGGATGAGACGGGACATGTACTTGGAATGTCGGCGGGAGCGGTACGGGTTGCCCAGCACCGAGCTATTGCTCGGCTTCGGCAGGTGGCCCTGGCGAACAGACTCCTCCCGTGAGCACGGCCGCAGGCGACGCAACCGTCCCGTCTGCCCCCGCCTCCCCGTCGCACCGCACGGTTACTGCGCCTATCCGGTGACCCGGCGCGGGCGTCTGCGCTGACCCCGGCCGACGCCGGTCCGGACGCGTCCGCGCGCCCTCGCGGGTGTGACCGAGGGTGATGTCCGCCCCGATCTCAAACGGTGAGACTGGTCACTTTCCGACCGCTGTTGCGGGCCAAACGCTCCTTTCCTCGTGAGGCGCACGCGGCCACGGCCTAGGATGAGGTGACACGCGGGGGCGAATCCGCGCAGGTGTGCCGGGATTGCGGAGGTTGTGTCATGAGCGACGAGTACAGCGGCTACGGGGACAAACTGCTGCCCCCGGGGCTGACCTACGACGACGTGCTCCTGGTCCCGGCCTACTCCGACCTGCAGCCCGGCGATGTGGACACCACCACCCGGCTCTCCCGCAACATCGAGCTGAGCATCCCGCTGCTGTCGGCCGCGATGGACACCGTCACCGAGGCGCGCATGGCCGTGGCCATGGCCCGTCAGGGCGGCGCCGGAGTCCTGCACCGCAACCTGTCGGCACAGGACCAGGCCAGCCAGGTCGACCTGGTCAAGCGCTCCGAGGCGGGCATGGTCACCGACCCGGTCACGTGCCACCCCGACGACACCCTCGCCGAGGTCGAGCGCCTGTGCGCCCACTACCGGATCTCCGGCGTCCCGGTCACCGACCCCGACGGCTCCCTCGTCGGCATCGTCACCAACCGGGACATGCGCTTCGAGAGCGACCGCTCCCGCCTGGTCCGCGACGTGATGACCACGGGCGACCTGGTCACCGCCCCCGTCGGCGTCTCCCGTGAGCAGGCCTTCGACCTCCTGCGCAGGCACAAGGTGGAGAAGCTGCCGCTCGTCGACGGCCGGAACCGCCTGCGCGGCCTGATCACCGTCAAGGACTTCATCAAGAGCGAGCAGTTCCCCAACGCCACCAAGGACGCCGACGGCCGCCTCGTCGTCGGCGGCGCCGTCGGCGTGGGCGCCGAGGCCGAGGAGCGCGCGAAGCTGCTCGTGGAGGCCGGGGTCGACTTCGTCGTCGTCGACACCGCGCACGGCCACTCCTCGGGCCTGGCCGACATGGTCGCCAAGCTCAAGGCCAACTCCCGCGCCGACGTCGTGGCGGGCAACGTCGCCACCCGCGCCGGGGCCCAGCTGCTCGTGGACGCGGGCGCCGACGCCGTCAAGGTCGGTGTCGGACCCGGCTCCATCTGCACCACCCGCGTGGTCGCCGGTGTGGGCGCACCGCAGCTCACCGCCATCCTGGAGGCCGCCCAGGCGTGCGGTCCGGCCGACGTCCCGCTCATCGCCGACGGCGGGCTCCAGTACTCCGGCGAGATCGCCAAGGCGATCGTGGCCGGGGCCAGCACGGTCATGCTGGGCAGCCTCCTGGCCGGTGTCGAGGAGAGCCCGGGCGAGCTGATCTTCATCAACGGCAAGCAGTTCAAGGCCTACCGGGGCATGGGCTCCCTGGGCGCCATGCGCGGGCGCTCCTTCTCCAAGGACCGCTACGCGCAGGCCGAGGTCGCCGCCGAGGACAAGCTCATCCCCGAGGGCATCGAGGGCCAGGTGCCCTTCCGCGGCCCGCTCCAGGCGGTCGCGCACCAGCTCGTCGGCGGTCTGCACCAGTCCATGTGGTACGCGGGCAGCCGGACCGTCGCCGAACTGCGCGAGCGCGGCCAGCTGATGCGCATCACCAGCGCCGGTCTGCGGGAGAGCCACCCGCACGACATCAAGATGACCGTCGAGGCGCCCAACTACAACGCGCGCTGACCCCAACGACCCCCGCGCCCGGCGACACGTGTCGCCGGGCGCCGCCGTGTCCGGGGCGGTTCCCGGCCCGCGCCCCGGCCGCCGACCGGCCCCGGCTCACACGGCCATCACCCCGCGCGCCGCGACCTCAGGCCCTCCGGAGGCGTCGTAGTGCGCCCAGGCGGCGGCGATCCGCCGGACCGCGACGGAGAGCGTGGGCCCGGGGGCGAGGAACGGCAGCCGGAGCCACGACGAGGGTTCGTCGCCGGGCGAGAGCGTGGCGCCCGGGAGCAGCGCGACCCCGTGCCGGAGCGCCACCTGCGCGAACGACGCCGAGTCGCCGTGCGGCATCCGGGTCCACAGGGTCTGGCCGCCGACCGCGGGCAGGTACCGCCAGCCCGGCAGGTGCCGGTCGATCTCACCGGTCAGCCGCGCGTGGCGGTCGCGGAGTTCGGCCCTCCGCCGCGCGATGAGCGGCTCCGCGTCGCGCAGCAGCGCCGCCGCGGCCAACTGCGAGGCGACGTCGCCGCCCACGTCGGCCAGGGTCTTGGCGCGGCGGAGCCGCTCCATCACCGGGGGCCGGGCGCGGATCCAGCCCACGCGCAGCCCGCCCCAGGCCAGTTTGCTCAGGGACCCGACCGTGACGACCTGCTCCCCGCCGGGCAGGGCCGCCAGGGGCGGCGGGGGACCGGCGGCGAAGCCCAGGTCCGCCAGCGTCTCGTCGTCGACGACGAGCAGCCCGTGCTCAGCCGCGGCGGCGGCGACCCGCCGCCGGTCCATCGCGTCCATCAGCGTGCCCGTCGGGTTGTGGAAGGACGGGACGAGGTAGGTGAGCGCGGGGCGGTCGGCCATGCCCTCCAGCAGGTCCTCGGTGTCCACGCCGCCCGGACCCACGCCGACCGGCCGCAGCCGCGCCCCGGCCTCGGCGAACAGGGCCAGCGCCCCCGGATAGGTCGGCCGCTCCGTGAGCACGGTGTCCCCGGGCGCGACGCGGCAGCGCACCAGCAGGTCCAGCGCCTGCTGGGCGCCGTTGGTGACCAGGATGTCGTCGGGCCCGGTGGGCAGGCCGCGGCGGGTGAACCGGTCGGCCACGGCGGCGCGCAGCTCCGGGTGGCCGGTGGGGTGGTAGCCGATGTCGTCGGCGAACCCGGCCAGCCGTTCCACCGCCTCCCGGTAGGCGGCGAGCAGCTCCGGGGGCGGGGAGTCGGGGGCAGCGCAGGTCATGACCAGGGAGGCGGCGGGCGGCTCGAACAGGCTGAGGAACGCCGAGCCCTCGTTGGGGCCGGCGCCCCCGGCGGACGGGGCGGGTCCGGGGCCGTGCGCCACCCGGGTGCCGCTGCCCCTGCGGCGGGTCAGGAGTCCCTCGTCGCGCAGCAGGTCGTAGGCGGCGACCACGGTGCCGCGGCCGACGTTGAGCCGGACCGCCAGGCGGCGTTCGGCGGGCAGCCACGTCCCGTCCGGGAGGGCGCCCTCCTCGACCAGACCGCGCAGCCGGTCCGCCAGCGACCGGTACAGCGGGCCGCGCCCGGCCGCCCACCGGCCGAGCAGGAGGGTGAGGTCGTCGGCGGTGATTGGCTCGCTCATACGGCCAATTGTCCCGGATTGGCTCTGCCGCGGGCACGGCGTCCCCGGAAGGCTGGTGGGCATGACACACCACGCCGAGACCAGGACCGTCCACCAGCCCGCACCCGCCGTCGGGGGCAGCACGCCGCTGGGCGTGCCCATCTACCAGGCGCACACCTTCGCCTTCCCCGACACCGAGAGCATGGCCGCGTCGTTCCAGGGGGCGGGCGCCCCCTTCCTCTACGCCCGCTACGGGAACCCGACGGTGGCCGCGTTGGAGGACGCCGTCGCCGACCTGGAGGGCGGGGCGGGCGCCATCGCCTCCGGTTCGGGGATGGGCGCGATCACCGCCACCCTGTGGGCGCTGCTCGGCACGGGCGGCCACGTGGTCGCCCAGGACCGGGTGTACGGGGGGACGCAGGCCCTGCTGACCTCACTGGAGGAGCGCTGGGGCGTCCAGGTCACGAGGGTGGACGCGGCCGACCACGCGGCGGTGGGCGCGGCGCTGCGCCCGGACACCCGGGTGCTGCTGCTGGAGACGATCGCCAACCCGACCGGCCAGGTGGCCGACCTGCCCGCGCTGACCGCGCTCGCCCGCCGGCACGGGGCGACGGTGATCGTGGACAACACCTTCGCGACGCCGCTGCTGTGCCGTCCGATCGAGCACGGCGCCGACATCGTCGTGCACTCCGCCACCAAGTACATGGGCGGCCACTCCGACACGATCGGCGGCGTCGCGGTGTTCGCCGACACCGGGACGCTGACCCGGGTCCGGGAGCGCACCAACGAGTTCGGCGCCGTCATGGAACCGTTCGCGGCGTGGCTGATCAACCGGGGACTGAGCACGCTCGGCGTGCGGATGCGGCGGCACTGCGCCAACGCGGAGGAGCTGGCGCGGCGCCTGGAGCGGCACCCGGAGGTCACCCGGGTCCACTACGCGGGCCTGCCCGACCACCCGGGCCACGCGACCGCCCGCAGGCTCCTCGACGGGGGCTTCGGCGGGGTGCTCGCCTTCGAGCTGGCGGGCGGCCTGGCGGCCGGGCGCTCCTTCGCCGAACGGGTGCGGCTCGCGGTGCTCGCGCCGTCGCTGGGAGACGTGCGCACGCTGGTCATGCACCCCGCGACCACGTCGCACCGGATGCTCGACGCCCGGGGCCTGGCCCGGGCGGGCATCTCCGAGGGGCTGATCCGGCTCAGCGTGGGGATCGAGGACGTCGAGGACCTGTGGGCCGACCTGGAACAGGCACTGGCCTAGCCCCTACACTCCGCCCCGGTGGGCGCGGCACGGCGCCCGACGCGTACGGAAGCGGTGTTCGGATGAGACGTGTGCCCGGGGCGGTCGTCCCGATACTGGTCCTCCTGCCGGCGGTGGCCTCCTGCGCCGCCGCCGGGGCGGAGCCGTGGGACGTGGCGGTGACGGTGGACGGGCTGCCGTCGGCGCCCCTGGCCCCCCGGGAGGACCACGGCCTGGTGTGGTCGGGGGAGGAGCTGCTGGTCTGGGGCGGGCACGCGCGGGGGCAGCACGACTCGTTCGCCGACGGCGCCGCCTACTCCCCGGAGACCGGATCCTGGCGGGCCCTGGCCGACGTCGGCCTGGAGCCGAGAACCCGGCACACCACCGTCATGGCGGGTGACCGGATGCTGGTCTGGGGCGGGTTCACACCGACCCACGCCGGGGACGGGGACGCGCACCTGGCCCGGGACGGCGCCCTCTACGACCCGGGAAGCGACTCCTGGGAGCCGATCGCGGACGCGCCGGAGGCCCGCTCCCTGGCCCGGGGCGTGGTCGTCGGCGAGCACGTGGTGTTCGGCGGCGGTGACGGCGGACGGGGGCCGACAGGGCAGGAGTTCCTCGTGTACTCGCTGGCGGAGGACGCCTGGAGCACCGTCACCCTGCCCTCCGACGGCGCACCGGGCGCCACGGTCCACGACCTGGCGGTGGTCGGCGACACCGTGGTGGCGGTCGGGAGCACGGGGCGGGAGGTCTTCACCGCGACGTTCCGCGTGGGGGACGGGGCCGCCGCGGTCCGGGTGGTCCCCGAGGCCGGAGGGACGGCCGCCGAGGTCGGGCTGGCGGCCGGCCCGGACGGCACGGCCCTGCTCGCGCTGCGGGGCGGCCAGACCGTGGGACTGTACGAGGTCGGCGCCGACGGGCGGGCGGAGCCGGTGGACGAGGCCGACCACGCCGCCTTCCGTCCCGCCGTCTCGGTGCGAACCGCCCTCCTGCTGTCGGGGGACATGGCCGCTCTGGGCGGGTCGACGCTGCTCGCGACGGCGCCCGGCGAGTTCAGCCTGTGGGACACCGACGACGGACGGACACACCGGACGCAGGCCGGGGAGCTGGCCGACTACTGCGGCCCCCTCGTCCCCGTCGCCGAGGACGCGCTGCTGGGCTGGGGCGGGCTGGGCTGCGGATCCACCGGTGTCGGTGTCGGCGTCCGCGTCTGACGGCGGCACCGGGTCACGGTGGTGGGGGCGCGGAAGGGCGCCCCGGGGGCGGATAGACTCTCCGCGGCAGTAAACGCGCCGGTCCAGGATCCGGCGCAGCACATCCGAGGGGGATCAAGCGTTGGCTCAGGTGGAGATCGGGCTGGGGAAGAACGGGCGCCGAGCCTACGAGCTCGACGAGATCGGGATCGTGCCCGCCCGGCGCACGCGTGACCCCGAGGAGGTGTCCATCGCGTGGCAGATCGACGCCTACCGGTTCGAGACGCCGCTGATGGTCAGCCCCATGGACAGTGTCGCCTCCCCCAAGACCGTCGTGGCCATCGGTCGGCTGGGCGGGCTCGGCGTTCTGGACCTGGAGGGTCTGTGGACCCGCTACGAGGACCCCGAGCCGCTCCTTGAGGAGATCCGCGAGCTGGACGACGTCGCCGCTACCCGGCGCCTCCAGGAGATCTACGCCGCACCGATCCGCGAGGAGCTGATCGGCCGCCGGATCGAGGAGATCCGGGACGCGGGCGTGGTCACCGCCGCGCGCCTGTCGCCGCAGCGCACCGCCCAGTACCACAAGGCGGTCGTCGACGCCGGGGTCGACCTCTTCGTCATCCGCGGCACCACGGTCTCCGCCGAGCACGTCTCCGGCCGCGCCGAGCCGCTCAACCTCAAGCAGTTCATCTACGACCTCGACGTGCCGGTCGTGGTCGGCGGCTGCGCCACCTACACCGCCGCCCTGCACCTGATGCGGACCGGTGCGGCCGGCGTCCTGGTCGGCTTCGGCGGCGGTTCCGGGCACACCACCCGCTCCGTCCTGGGCGTGGCGGTCCCGATGGCCAGCGCCGTCGGCGACGTGGCCGCCGCCCGCCGCGACTACCTCGACGAGTCCGGCGGCCGGTACGTGCACGTCATCGCGGACGGCGGCATGACCGGCAGCGGTGACATCGCCAAGGCCCTGGCCTGCGGAGCGGACGCCGTCATGGTCGGCTCCCCGCTGGCGCGCGCGGCCGAGGCCCCCGGCGGCGGCTACCACTGGGGCAGTGAGGCGCACCACGAGGAGCTGCCGCGCGGCGAGCGGCTCAAGGTCGGCACGATCGGCGACCTGCGCTCGATCCTGCACGGCCCGGCCTCCACGAGCGACGGCTCCATGAACCTCATGGGGGCGCTGCGCCGCACGATGGCCACCGCCGGGTACACCGACCTCAAGGAGTTCCAGCGGGTCGAGGTCGTGGTGAACCCGCACCGCTGACCGGTCACGAGGGCTTCTTCCGGGGGCGGTCCGCCAGTGGGCGGGCCGCCCCCGCCGTCCTGTCGCCACCCGGGAGCCGCCGTGCGGTGCCCCCTCCGCGCACGCCCCCCGTGACGGGACGGCGGCCGTATGCGACCATGGTCCGGATTTTGGCGTCGTATGACCCGACGTTGACCTGACCCTGGAGGACCGCATGGCTCGCCGCGAACGCCGTGGTGCCCGGTGGAACGGCCCCCTCGCCGCCGTCTGCGCGGCCCTCGCCGTGTGCCTGCTGCTGACGGGCGGCATCGTCTACGCGGTCGGCCGGATCTCGACGGCGATGGACGGGTGGGAGGGCCCCGCGGACCTCGCCGACGGCAGCATCCAGACACCGCCCGTCGCGGACCTGACCGGGCCGCCCGCGCGGGCGGACGTGATCACCGAGGACGGGACGCCGGAGGGGTCGGCGGCCGGGCCGGACGGCGCGCAGGACGCGGCGCCGGGCGCGGACGAGCAGCAGAGCCCCGAGGCTGGGGCGCGCCGTCCCACGGCGGCGTGGCTCGACGAGGTGTCGGAGGCCACGCAGATCCCGCGCCGCGCGTTGGAGGGGTACGCCAGCGCCCAGCTCGCGATGGCCGAGCGGCAGCCGTCGTGTCAGCTGTCGTGGCCGACGCTGGCGGGGATCGGGTACGTCGAGTCGCGCCACGGCACGTACGCGGGGGGCGAGATCGGCCCGGACGGCACCACCACCGTGGACGTCGTCGGCATCCCGCTCAACGGCGACAACGACACCCGGGCGATCGCGGACACCGACGGCGGTGAACTGGACGGGGACGAGCGGTGGGACCGCGCGGTCGGCCCGATGCAGTTCATCCCCGGCACCTGGGACCTGTGGGGGACGGCGCTGGAGGGCGGCAGGCCCGACCCGCACAACATCGACGACGCCGCGCTGTCCGCCGCGCGCTACCTGTGCGCGCAGGGCCGCGACCTGACGGCGGCGGCGGACTGGGAGGGCGCGATCCTGGAGTACAACCGCTCCAGGCAGTACGTCGACGACGTGCTGGCCTACGCGCACGCCTACGCCGACGCGTCCTGACCGCCCCCGGGTCCCGCTGCCCCGTTGCCCGGGGCCGCCGGGGCGGCCCGCGGGGGCGGGTCTAGAGTCCGGGGCGTGGACACACGTACGGTTCTGCTGCGCCGCATCCGGATCTGGATGGTTCTCTTCATCGTGGGCCTGGTGGTCAGCGGGGTGACGGCCTTCCCCCTGCCCGCCGAGGTGCGCCTGCTCGAATCGCTCCTCCGGGGGCCGTTCGCCCCGGTCGCGGAGGCCTTCCCGGGGTTGGCCGACTGGGTGGCCCGGGTCCGCGAGGGGCTGGACACCGTCGAGGGCGAGTACCCGTTCGTGCTCTACGGGACCGACTGGCTGGCCTTCGCGCACCTGGTGATCGCGGTGGCCTTCTACGGCCCGCTCCGCGACCCGGTGCGCAACGTGTGGGTGGTCCAGTTCGGCATGGTCGCCTGTGCCATGGTGGTGCCGCTGGCGCTGGTCTGCGGGCCGATCCGGGGGATCCCGTTCTTCTGGCAGCTGATCGACATGTCCTTCGGGGTGTTCGGGATCATCCCGCTGCTCGTCGTCTACCGGATGATCCGCCGCCTGGAGGCGCTCGGGACGCAAGCCGCGGAGGGGACGGTCCCGGTCGGCCCCGTTCCAGGTGCGTGACCAGCGTCCGGCTGATGTCCAGGAGCCGTGCGCGCTGCGCGGGGCGGGCGCGTCGGACGGCTCTCACGCCTACACCGCTCCCCGCACGTCCTCGCGCGGGGAGCGGACCATGCGTCGGACCACGACGCCGAGGATCCGGTGTTCGGGACAGGGGCCGTGGTGGCGGGAGTCGATGCTCCCGATGTTGTCGCCGAGCAGTGCCACGTGCGCGGGAGGGACGTTCCCGTCGAGGCCGACCTCGTCGGGGTAGCGGTCACCCGCCTCGGCGGCGACGCGCTTGATGTACCACCCCTCCTCGGGCACGTCCGCCCCCAACGGCGCCGAACCGCGCCACCCGGTGTCGGCGGAGGGCCGCCCCACGACCACCACGGCGCCTCGGGCCACCCCCTTCAGGCCCCGCCGTACCAGCACCCGGTCGCGGGGGGAGAACGCGGGCGCCATGCTCTCCCCGTCCACCGTGACGACGACGTAGCCGCGGCGGAGCTTCCACGCCGCGACGGCCACCGCGGCGAGTACGGCGGCGAGCCCGGTGAGGACCCACACGAGCACGCTCACACGACCACCTCCGCCGTAGGGCCGGACTCCCCCTCGGTGTATCCCTCGGCCTGGAGGGTGAACAGCCGGGCGTACTCACCGCCCAGTTCCATGAGGTCCCGGTGCCGCCCGGACTCGGTGACCGCCCCGTCCTGGAGCACCGCGATCCGATCCGCCTCGCGTACCGATCCCAACCGGTGGGAGACCATGACGGTCGCCGTTCCGCGGCGCAGGGTCCGCAGCCGGTCCTGGACCTCCCGCTCGGCCTGCGGGTCCAGGCCGGAGGTCGGCTCGTCCACGATCAGCAGGTCCCGTCCCTCGCGCATGAGCGACCGCGCGATCGCCAACCGCTGCCACTGCCCTCCGGAGAGGGTGACGCCGGACTCCTCGTCGTCCTGCTCCTGGTAGAACACCCGGGAGAGCATCGTGTCGTATCCGTGCGGCAGGCCCTCGACGAAGGCGTCCGCGCCCGCGGCACGCGCCGCGGCGCGGACCCTGGAGCCGTCGTCGGCGGCCTCCGGGGCGCCCAGGGCGATGTTCTCCCGCACGGGCAGGTCGTAGGACATGAAGTCCTGGAACACCGCGCTCATGCGCGCGCGCAGTTCGGCGACGTCCATCCGCCGCAGGTCCACGCCGTCCCACAGCACCCGGCCCCGGGTGGGGTCGTACATCCGGCACAGCAGCTTGACGAGGGTGCTCTTGCCCGCGCCGTTGAGCCCCACCAGCGCCAGTGACCCGCCGGCCGGAACGGTGAGGCAGACCCCCCTGAGCACCCAGGGGCCGTCGTCGGTGTAGCGGAACCACACGTCCTCCAGCCGGACCTCCCCGCGCAGCGGCTCCACGGCGACGGGGTCGAGGGGGGCGGGCAGGTCCGTGGGGGTGGCGACCACGTCGTCGTAGTGGCCCATCAACAGCAGGGACTGGTACGCGCGGGAGAGGGTCTCGACCATGCCGACCAGGGCTCCCTGCACCCCCGCAACCGCGGCGACGAAGGCGGACACGTCGCCGATCGTGAACTCGCCCCGCACCGCCGCGGCCACCATCCAGACCAGTCCCCCGGCGGAGACCAGCGCGCCCAGCAGGGCCAGCGGGGCGTGGGTGGCCACCACTGTGCGGTCCACCCGCTCCTCGGCCCGGTTGACCTGGAGGGTCTCCTCCCTCATCCGGCCGAGCAGGAAGTCCCCGGCCCCGAACAGGCGGGCCTCCTTGATCGCCGCGACGTTGAGCATGAGCGCCCGGTAGAACACCTGACGTCGCAGGCGCGGACTCATCCGCCACATCATCCCCGCCCGCCGGCGGTTCAGCGCGAGCTGGACGACCAGGGAGGGGAGGACCGCAAGCACGGTGATCGCGGTGACGACGGGACTGACGGTCAGCAGGATCCCGAGGAAGCTGGTGATCATCAACGAGGTGGTCACCGTCCCGAACAGGGCACCGATGATCTCCTCGGGGGCGGTGGACGCCGAGGTCTGCGCCAGACGCAGCCGGTCCAGGAACGCGGGGTCCTCGAAGCGGCGCAGCCCGTCGATCCGGTTGACCGCCCCGTACAGCCGCTGTTCCACCAGCAGGGCCACCCCCCGTCGGACCCTGGAGCCCAGGTAGGTGGACACGTGGTCCGCCAGGGCGCTGACGAGGGTGCACACGCCCAGCAGGGCGACGAGGAGGATCGGCGCGCCCGCCAGGAGACCGGGGACACCGGGGGCGGGGCCGCCGAACTGGAGGGTGTCCAACAGCCACTTGGTGAGCAGGGCGGCGGCCGCGGGGAGCAGTCCGGTGACCACGGTCAGCACACCGTGGGCGGCCAGTGACCAGGGCGCGGCACGCCACGCGATCTCCACCGAGCGCAGGGCCCGCGAGCACGCGGCGCGCGGGCCCAGGCGTCCTCCGGCCGGCCCTTCGGCGGGGGAGGGGCCCATCACACGCCCACGGGAGCGGTGTCGAGACTCTCGACCGTCACCCCGGAGCGGACCACCACGCCCCGGGCGTCCGCCAGGACGAAGGCCGGGATCCCGGTGAGCGAGAACGCCTCGCCGACCTGGTCGTGGACGGCCTGCATGACCACGGTCACGTGCCCGTCCAACACGGAGGTGTACGACTCGGCCTCGCCGAGGGGGTCGCCGATGAAGGCGATCACCTGGTCAGGGGACAGACCCGTGCGGCGGGCGTAGTCCACCAGCGGCCGGAGCTGCTTCTTGCACGTGCCGCACGCGGTGTCGAAGAACGCGTACAGGGCCGTGTCCCCGCGCCGGTCGGCGGAGGAGAGGGCGGCCCCGCCGGTGCTGTGCGCGGTGAACTCCGGGACCGGCGTCCCGGCGGGGACGTCGTCCAGGTCCGGTGAGGGGGGTGACATGTCGCTCCGGGCCGGTGTCTCCAGCTGCCGCAGGCGTCGGACGAGCGCCATGGTCAGCAGGAGGTTGAACAGCGTCAGGGCGGTCAGCAGCACGACCGCCGCGATGAGGATTCCCACGGTGTTCTCCAAACTCACGGACGGGGGAGCCGCGCGGCCGGCCGTCCGCCCGCGCTGGAGCCGAAGAGGTCGACGAGGTCGTCGAAGTAGAAGGTCACGGCCGTGACCGCGACGGCGGCGCCGACGGCCAGGCCGATCGCCCCCACCGAGGAGGGCAGCGCCGGACCGGCGGCCAGGGCGCAGGCCAGACCGGCCGCGGCCACGCATGTCAGGGCGAGGTTGCGCCACACGTGCGGCCAGCCCAGGGTCGAGCGGGAGGTGCCGAAACAGGAGCAGGGGACGGCGTCGTCGGCACGTGCGGAGTACAGGGCCAGCAGGGTGAACGCGGCGAACAAGGCGGTGGCCGCCGCGAGCGCGGGCACCCGTGCCCAGGAACCCGCGAGCAGGGCGAGCCCGACCACCAGCTCGGCCGCGGTGTGCGCCGCGGAGGCGGCCCGGACCGGGAGGCGGACCACGGGAAGACGCGCGGCCAGGACCGACCACGTCTCCTCGTTGCCCCCGCCGCGGACCTTGGCGAGCCCGGAGGCGAGGAACACCCCGGCGACGGTCAGTTGCAGGAGGAGGGCGGTGAGCGAGAGCAAGGAACCTGTGCCTCACGGGTGGGGGGCGGGGCCGGCGGCGGCCCGGCCAGGACGGGCCGCCGCCGGAGGGAGGGTCAGTAACAGCAGCCGAAGCCGCTGTCCCAGCGGTAGCTGCCGTCACTGCACTGGTACTTGAGCTGCTTGCTCAGGCGGAAGGAGCTACCGCCGCAGTACGGGAAGTAGCACCGGGACTCGGTGTAGCTGCACTCGAACTGGTCGGCCTTGGCGGTGGCCTTGGGGGCGAGGCGCTCCAGGATCCGGTCGCCGAGGCGGGCGAGGGGGGTCGCCGTCATCATGCGCATCTCCTTGTGTCGTGGATCACTCCTGTGTGGGAGTGGTGTCACACTAGGGGCGCGGGTGTGTTTTTCGAATACGTCCGCGGACGGGTTGAGCAAGATTTGAGCTTTGGAAGAAAACAGTTTCCCTGGAAACCACTCTGTTCACTTTCTCCCCACAGTGATTTCCTACGCGACATGCCGTGAAGTGCGAATACGCGGATGGCCGGGGTGCGCCCGATTAACCTGGAACTCCTGGGCGGTCCGATGGACAGGGGCTCCCGCCGGGTATCTGCCTGGGAGGAGAACCATCGAGACGGAGGACGACGGATGGCGACCACGTGGTTGGGACCTGACGCGCGCGCCGAGGCGCTGGCGTCCATGGCCGACGAGGAACTCGACGTCCTCGTCGTCGGAGGGGGCATCGTCGGTGCGGGCATCGCGCTGGACGCGGTGTCGCGCGGACTGTCCACCGGGCTGATCGAGGCGCGTGACTTCGCCTCCGGAACCTCCAGCAGATCCAGCAAGCTCATCCACGGCGGACTCCGCTACCTGGAGCAGTTGGACTTCGAACTGGTCCGTGAGGCGCTCGTCGAACGCGGACTCCTGCTCACGACGATCGCACCGCACCTGGTCCGCCCGGTTCCCTTTCTCTTCCCTTTCTCCCATCACTGGGAGAGGTTCTACATCGGCGCCGGAGTCACCCTTTATGACGCTCTCGCCCTGACGTCGGGAAACAGTCGGAAACTGCCCGCGCACCGGCACCTGACCAGATCCGGCGCGCTGCGGATCTTCCCCGCGCTCAAAAGGGACGCCCTGGCCGGGGCCGTCCAGTACTGGGACGCCCAGGTCGACGACGCCCGCCTGGTCACCGCCGTGCTGCGCACCGCGGCCGGACTCGGCGCGCGGATCGCCTCGCGCGTCCAGGCGGTCGGCTTCCTGCGGGAGGGGGAGCACGTGGTCGGTGCCCGTGCGGCCGACCTGGAGACGGGGGAGGAGGTCCGCGTCCGCGCCCGACAGGTGGTCAACGCCACCGGGGTGTGGACCGACGACATCCAGGAGATGGTCGGCGGCCGGGGCCAGATCCACGTCCGCGCCTCCAAGGGCGTGCACCTGGTCGTGCCGCGCGACCGCGTCCAGGCCTCCTCGGGGATGATCCTGCGCACCGAGAAGAGCGTCCTGTTCGTCATCCCGTGGGGGCGGCACTGGATCATCGGCACCACCGACACCGACTGGGACCTGGACAAGGAGAACCCGGCGGCCAGCCGCACCGACATCGACTACGTCCTCGACCACGTCAACCAGGTACTGCGCACGCCGCTGGGCAGGGACGACGTCGAGGGGGTCTACGCGGGGCTGCGCCCGCTGCTGTCCGGGGAGTCCGAGGAGAGTTCCAAGCTGTCCCGCGAGCACACGGTCGCCCACCCGGTGCCCGGCCTGGTCCTCATCGCGGGCGGCAAGTACACCACCTACCGGGTGATGGCCAAGGACGCGGTGGACGCCGTCGCGCACGGGCTCGGCGGCGGGGTACCGGCCTCGGTGACCGACCGCCTGCCGCTGGTCGGCGCGGACGGGTACGCGGCCCTGTACAACCAGCGCCACGTGCTCGCCCGGAACTCGGGGCTGCACGTCTCCCGCGTCACCCACCTGCTGCGCCGCTACGGATCCGCCGTCCACGACCTGCTGACGATGGTCCGGGACCGTCCCGAACTCGGCCGGCCGCTCACCGGGGCCGAGGACTACCTGCGCGCGGAGATCCGCTACGCGGCCGTCGCCGAGGGCGCCCGCCACCTGGAGGACGTCCTGTACCGCCGCACCAGGATCTCCTTCGAGACCTGGGACCGGGGGATCGCCGCCGCCGAGGAGGCCGCGGAGCTGCTCGCCGAGCCCCTGGGATGGAACGAGGAGCAGGTCAAGCGCGAGGTCGAGTACTACCGCAAGGGGATCGAGGCCGAGCGCGCGGCCCAGGAGAAGGACACCGACCAGGAGGCCGACGCCATCCAGCACGGGGCGCCGGAGATCGTCCCGGAGGCCGGGGCCGGGAGGTCCGGCGGGGCCTGACCCCGGTCGGCCGAGGACGTCCGCGGCGGCGGTTCCCGGGGGCCGCCGCCGTCTTCGGTGTGGTATGGAGCACACGGTTGGCGCTAGTGTGCGTTACGGGCACGTGTCCGGCGCACGCGTCCCGTCCCCCGACCACCCCGCGAAGGACCCTCATGATCACGGTGCTCCTCGTCGAGGACGACGTCCGCCTCGCCGACGCCCTGGCCGGCGCCCTGGAGGGCCACGGATACGCGGTCGAGCAGGCACGCACCGCCGAGGCCGCGCTCGCCGCGCCGCCCGTCGACGTCGTCCTGCTGGACCTCGGCCTGCCCGACATGGACGGCGTCGAGCTCTGCCGCCGTCTGCGCGGGCGCCCCGACGGCGGCGAGACCGCCGTCATCATGGTCACCGCCAGGGGGGACCGCCACGATCGGGTCCGCGGCCTGCGCTCCGGCGCCGACGACTACGTGGTCAAACCCCTGGCCCTGGAGGAGCTGTGCGCCCGGATGGAGGCGGTACTGCGGCGCACGAACCGCCGGGCCGGGTCCGCCCTCACCGCGGGAGCGGTGACCGTCGACCCGGCCAGGCGCACCGCCGTGTGCGCCGGAGTCCCGCTCGACCTGACCCGCAAGGAGTTCGACCTGCTCACCGTCCTCGTCCGGGAGGCGGGAACGGTCGTGCCCCGGGAGCAGCTGCTGCTGCGGGTGTGGCAGACGGCCTGGCAGGGAACCCGGCGCACCCTGGAGGTCCACGTGGGGACCCTGCGCTCCAAGCTCGGTGTTCCCGGCATGATCGAGACCGTGCGCGGTGTCGGGTACCGCCTGGTCCCGGACGCGCGGCCCGTGGAGGCCGACCACCCCGCGCCGCCGGCCCGCGGGGCGGCGGCCGAACCCTCCGCGGCCGTGTCCGCGGCCGCGCCGACCGCGCGTCCGTGAACCCGCCCCGCCCGCCGGGGGCGTGACCCGTGCGCCGCCGCGTCGCGATCGTGTACGTCACTTTGCTGGTCGCCGGATGCCTGGGACTGGCCCTGCCGCTGTGCGGGAGCATCGCCGCGCGCGGGACCTCCGCCATGCTTCTCGACCGGATCAACGACACCGCGCGTTTCGCCGGTCTGGCCGAGCCCGCCGTGATCACGGGGTCGACCGGGAGCCTGGGCGGCGAGCTGGCCGCCTACGACCGGCTGTACGGGATCAGGGCGATCGTCGTCGACCGGGACGGCGCGGTCGTCGCCGCCTCCCGGGAGGGCCTCGCGCTCTCCGACCTCGACTCCGCCGGGGACGGGGGCGGGGGCGGGGGCGGGGGCGCGTTCCCGCCGGAGGTGCGCGCCGCACTGGCGGGCAACCGCATGGGCGCCGACACCGTCGTCTGGCCCTGGCAGGAGGAACCGCTGATCGTCGCCGAACCGATCGGCGGCGCGGGCGAGGTCGTCGGAACGGCGGTGACCGCCTCGCCGACCGGTGCGCTGCGCCGGACGACGCTCGTCCTGTGGGGGGAGGCCCTGTCGGCGGTCGCCGTGCTGATGGTCGCGGGCATCGCCGCCGCCGGTCCGCTCACCCGCTGGGTGGTGCGCCCCATCGACGACCTGGACGAGGCGACCCGGGCGGTGAGCGAGGGCAGCCTGGACACCCGGGTGCGGACGGTGGCCGGCCCGCCCGAGCTGCGCAGGTTGGCGGAGTCCTTCAACCAGATGGCCGACACCGTCACGGTGATGATCGAGCGGCAGCGCATGTTCGTGGCCTACGCCGGGCACCAGGTGCGCAATCCGCTCGCCGCGCTGCGGCTGCGGGTGGACTCCCTGGCCCGGCACCTGCCCGCGGAGGGGCGCCAGGGCCACCGGCTGGCCCTGGACGAGGTGGACCGGCTGGCCCGGGTGTGCGACAGCCTGCTCACCCTGGCCAGGACCGAGGACGCCGAGCACTCGACGGTCTGGGAGGACGTCTTCGCGGTCGCCGAGGACCGGGTGGCGGCGTGGTCGCCCATCGCCGAGCGGGCGGGGGCGGAGCTGGTCGTGGAGGGCGGGGCCGGGGTGCGGGTCAGGTGCGTGGAGGGCACCCTGGACCAGACGTTGGACGCGCTGATCGACAACGCTCTGAAGTTCGGCGGGCAGGGTGTGCGGATCTCGGTGCGGGTGCGGGGCCCGTTCCCGGACGGCGCGGGCGCGGGCCACGTGGACGTGCACGTGGTCGACGACGGCCCCGGCCTGTCCGAGGAGCAGTTGGCCAGGGCCGTCCGCCCGTTCTGGCGGGACGGACACGACGGGGTCGGCGGCAGCGGGCTCGGGTTGTCGGTCGTCGTCACGCTGTTGGAGCTGCAGGGCGCGCGGCTCACCCTCCGGCCGCGCCGCCCCTGCGGGATCGACGCCCGGGTCCGCCTCCCGGTCGACGGGACCGCCGACCGCAACGGGGGTGCCGATGCCGGGGAGCCGGAGCCCGCATCCCCGGGGTCGGCGGGTCAGGTGCCCGACGCGTCGTAGGCGTACTTGATCGAGCGGAAGTACCGGGACGCTCCCGGATGCAGCGGCACCGGCAGCGTCGCGATCGCCGAACGCGGGTTGAGGTGCAGCGCGACCGGGTGGACCCCGATCAGTTCGGGGCGCGACTCGAACAGGAGCCGCGTCAGCTCGCCGGCCACGTCGTCCGGCATCCGGTCGTTGACCACGAGCAGGCTCGGCACGCCGATCGTGCGTACGGCGGGCACGTCCTGGTACGTTCCGGCCGGGACGGGCATCTCCGAGAAGAACTCGCCGTACTCCTCCACCAGCGGGGACACGAACTCCGCCAGATCGATCAGGCGGATCGGCGTCCGTGCGGCGAGCTCGGCGACGGCCCGGGTGGGCAGGCCGCCCGACCAGAAGAACGCGTCCACCCGCTCCTCCTCCAGGGCGCGTGCGGCCTCACCGATGGGCAGGCGGGTCGGGACCACGCCGACGGCCCCGGACGCCCGTTCCTCCTCGGTGATCTGGTCCAGACCCGCCTGCGCCAGCAACCGCTCGGCCATCATCTCGGTACCGGAGCCGCTCGCGCCCAGGGACACGGTGCCTCCCGCGAGGTCGGCGATCTCCGTGTGGTGCGACTCGGCCCGCACGACCAGGTGCGTGTGGTTGTCGTACAGGCGCGCGATCGCCGAGACGGGCAGCGGTTCGTCGAACGGGGGCTCTCCGGCGACGGCCAGCGCCGCCACGTCGGCGAGGGTGAAGGCGGCGTCCACGGCCCCGGAGGCCACCAACCGGTTGTTCTCCACACTCGCCGCGGTGGGGATCGCGACGATCTCGGTGTCGTCGGGGCCGGTGACCGCGATGCTCGCCAGCCCGGAGCCGTACTCGAAGTAGACCCCGCCCTCACCGCCGGTACCGACCGTCAGACGTAGCGGAGTTTCGTGTGGCGGAAGTGAGGCCGTCATGAGCGCAGCGGCGAGCACGACCGCCGTACCGGCTCGCATAATCGACCACGAATTGTGACATCCCGCCCACGCCATGGTCAGACGATAGCAACACGGACGGAACCTCAGGTGAGCCTCAAAACCCGGAGCGGGCACTGTCCGCGACCGATCGGTTCCCGCTAGGTTTCTCCGTGGAGCGCTTCCCACCGGAAGCGGCCCCGAACCCTCGGGCGATCCCCGAAGGGTCCCTCCCGGCGCTGTCTGCTCCGCACCCCCCGAACACCCCCCAACGCCCTTCCGAGAGGACTCGACCATGCGACGCGCCGTACCGTCCCTGGCCGCCCTGCCCGCCAGTGTTCTGCTGTTGACGAGCTGCGCCCAGCCCGCCGACCAGGCCGCCGAGGAGGAGGCGGGGATCGGCCAGGGCGCCGTCCGGGAACAACTCAGCATCGCCACCGGCGGTTCCACCGGTGTGTACTTCCCCCTGGGCGGCGCACTCGCCACCGTCATCGAGGAGAACATCGAGGGACAGAGCGGGTCCGCGGAGACCACCGGCGCCTCGGTGGAGAATCTCCGGCTCATCGGCAACGGTGACGCCGACCTCGCCATCGTCCAGGGCGACGCCGCGGGCCAGGCCTTCGAGGGCACCGCCGAGTTCGAGGGAAGCTCGGTCGAGTCCTACACGCTCGCCGTGCTCTACCCCAACGTCTTCCACACGGTGACCCTGGAGGCCACCGCCGAGGAGGAGGGCCTGGAGTGCTTCCGCGACGTGCTCGGCACCCGCTACTCGGTCGGCGCCCCCGGCAGCGGCAACCACGCCACCACCACCGCGGTCTTCGAGGCCCTGGAGATGTCCATGGGCGACATCGACATCCAGAACCTCGGGTACGCCGAGACCGACACCGCGCTGCGCAACGACCAGCTCGACGCCGGTTCGTGGGTGGTCGGCCAGGGGCACGGCGGGCTGACCGAGCTCGCCACCACCGAGGACGTGTACCTCATCAACATGTGCGAGGACGAGCGCCAGGCCATCACCGCCGGAACCAGCAGCTACACCGAGCACACCATCCCGGGCGGCACGTACCCGGGCGTCGACGAGGACACCGAGACCGTCGCGGTGTGGAACTCGCTGGTGGTCTCCGGTGACTTCAACGAGGAGCAGGCCTACCAGATCACGGCCGCCATGTTCGACAACGTCGACACCCTCCTCGCCGCGCACGCCCCGGCCGAGGAGTACCTGGTCCCCGAGACCATCCTGAACAGCCCCGTCCCGGTGCACCCCGGTGCCGCCCGCTTCTACGAGGAACAGGGCGTCGAGCTGCCCGAGGAGCTCGTCGCCCAGACGGAGGGCTAGGCCGTCGCCGTGGCCGTTCGATCCGAACCGACCGACCGGCCGTCCGCGGGCGCCGACCGCCGTCGGCGCCCGCGGGCCGCGGCGCTGTGGGGCGCGGCCCTCGCCCTCGCCGCGGTGGCCGCCGCACTGCTGGCCCCCGTCTGGCCGGCGCTCCGCCTCACCGACGAGGGAACACCCCTGGGCAGCGTCCCGCTCGCGGAGGGCGAGACCTTCACCATCGCCTACGTCCACTCCATCGACGGGCTGCCGATCGAGGAGGACCTCACCGTGAGCGAGGGCCGAATCGTCGCCGAGGCCACCCGCTTCGTCCAGTACGGCGCGGGCATGGGCCGGGTCGCCGGGGTGGGCGAGGCCCACGCCGACGGCGAGTGGTGGGTGGTCGAGGACATGGGCCGCGAGGTCGGCGCCGAACTGGTGCTGCGCCCCGGCTCCGCGGCGGTCGACCACCGCCTGCGCACCGCCGACACCGAGGTACGGCTCTCCCCGTGCCTGACCTCGCACCGCGTGGTCATCGCCCCCGGGCGGGCCTCCACGCTCCGACTGCTGCTCGGCCGCCCTCCGCGGCCCGAGTGCTGACATCCCCCGCTCTGCGCATGAGAACCCGAGGAAAGACCATGGCTGACACTCCACCGCAGGCGCCGCCGGAGGACGCCGCCCCCGACACCGCCGAGGGCGGGATCGGGTTCGGGACCCGGACGGGCAGAACCGGGACCTCGGCGGACGTCCTCCCCGACGTCGACGGACGCGACGGGGGCGACGGCCCGCTGTGGAGGCGGGTCGCCGCGGAGCGGTGGGGCGAGGGCCGGGCGGCCTCCGCGGTCGGCGCGCTGGTGGTCGTGCTCGCCGTCGCGCTGACCGCCTTCCAGATCTACGTCGCGCTCCTGGCCGGGCTGGACGCGCGGCAGCAGCGGATCATCCACCTGCTGTTCGTGATGGTCCTGGTCTTCCTCCTGATGCGCCCCTTCGACCTGGGCAGGGTGTCCGGCCTCTCGGCGCTCACCGCGGTCCGCGCGCTGATCCCCCGGCGGGGACGGGCGGCGCAGGGGGCCGAGGACGGCGGGGACCCGCGCGACGCCGCCGCACGGCGCGTCCTGACCGGTGTCGGGTGGGGCCTGGACCTGGTGCTGGTCACCGCGGCCGTCGTCGTGAGCCTCTACCAGCTCTGGAACCAGGACGAGCTGGCCGCGCGCGCCGGGGCCTACACCGAGGTGGACTGGCTCCTGGGACTGACCCTCATGGTCGTGCTGCTGGAGGCCACACGCCGCGCGGTCGGGATGATCATGGTCGTGCTGGTCGTCGCGTTCGTCTACTACGCGTGGGTCGGCCCGCTCATCCCCGGCCAGTTCGGCCACACCGGCGCGACCATCCAGCGCATCTCCACGCACGTCTACCTGGGTGACGGCGTCTACGGTCTGACCCTGGGCGTGGTCGTCACCTTCGTGTTCGTCTTCATCCTCTTCGGCGCCCTGCTCAACAAGACGGGCGGCGGCAACTTCTTCGTCGGGCTGGCCTACGTGGTGACCGGGCGGATGGTCGGCGGCCCCGCCAAGGGCGCGGTCCTCGGCAGCGCCATGATGGGCTCGGTGTCCGGGAGCGCCATCGCCAACGTCGTCACCTCCGGACCCTTCACCATCCCCCTGATGCGCAAGGTCGGCTACCGCAGGGAGGACGCGGCGGGTGTCGAGGCCGCGGCGTCGACCGGCGGCCAGATCCTGCCGCCGATCATGGGTGCGGGCGCGTTCATCATGGCCGAGCGGACCGGAATCGCCTACGCCGACATCGTCAAGGTCGCCATCATCCCGGCGCTCATGTACTTCGGCGTGATGTTCCTGTTCGTGGACATCCTGGCGCGCAAGCACGGCATCGGCGTCGCGAAGAACGAGGACCTGCCGAAGCTGCGCCTGGTGATGGCCGCGGGCTGGCACTTCCTCCTGCCCCTGTTCCTGCTCATCGTCCTGCTGCTCCAGTACGTGCCGCCCACGCAGGCGGGTCTGTACGCGTGCGGCGCGCTGCTGGCCGTGGCGATGCTGCGGGCGGGCAGCCGCCTGTCGGTGAGCGACTTCGTGGACGTGTTCGTCATGGCCGCCCGCAACACGCTCCCGGTGTCGGTGGCGTGCGCGGTGGCGGGGATCATCGTCGGGATGGTCGGGCTCACCGGGCTCGGCCTGACGCTGTCCAACGTCCTGGTCACGGTGTTCGCCGGGAACCTGCTGCTCACCCTGGTGATGGTGGCCGTGGCGTCCCTGATCATGGGCTTCGGGCTGCCGGTGACCGCCTCCTACGTGGTCATCTCGGTCCTCGCGGTGCCCGCACTGGGCGAGCTCGGGCTGACCGTGCTCGTCGCGCACATGATCGTGTACTGGTACAGCCAGGACTCCAATGTGACGCCCCCGGTGGCGCTGGCCGCGTTCGCGGCGGCGGGGATCGCGGGCGCCAAGCCGATGCGGGCCGGGGCGGCGGCGTGGAAGTTCGCCAAGGGCCTCTACCTGATCCCGATCATGATGGCCTACTCCGCGCTGCTGGCGGTGGACGGCCCCGTGCTGGACCTGGTGCTCGCGGTGGTGAGCGGGTGCGTGGCGCTCGCGGCCGCGGCGATCGCGATCGAGGGGCACTTCCTGCGGCGCACGACGGTGGGGGAGCGGCTCGGTCTGATCCTGTCCGCGGCCCTGGTCATGGTCGGCCCCGAGTGGGCCGCACTCGCCGAGCGGGTGCTGTCGGCCGCGGTGGCCCCGCACTGGTTCGCTCTGGCCGGTTCGGTCCTGGGCGCGGTGCTCATCGCCCTCCAGGCGGTCGGCCACCGCCGGTCCCGGAACACCGGGGGCACCGCGCCCGGGGACGCGGACGCGGTCCGGGAGAGCCGCGACGACGGAATCCGGGCGGAGGCGTAGGCCGCGCCGTTCCGGCTTCGGCCGACCCGCCCCTAGGATCAACACACATGTGGCGATTCCGACGGACTCCTGGACGGGTGCCGACCGGCACGGGCATCGAGACGGCCCTGGTGTCGGCCGCGTTCGGCACCGACCCCGTCCTGCGGTCCGCGTGCGAGGTGGTGCGCGAGGGCGGCGTCGCGGCGGGGCTGGCCCTGCTCGGCGAGGCGCGCGACGACGCGGAGGTCCGCGTCCACCGGGCCGAGGCGCTCGGCCGCGCCGCCGCCGACCGGGTCGCCGAGGTCGCCTCCCTGGCCGAGGGCGACGCCGACGAGGCCGACGTCCTGCTCTGGCTCGGGCACGTCCTGCTCGCGCGCGCCGCCGCCCGGCCCGCCGGGGGAGCGGCCACGGGCCGGGCCGACCGCAAGGCGCTGGAGGCGGCGCTCGTCGAGGCCCGCGCCCCGCTGGAGGCCGCCGCGCACCTGCGCCCCGACGACGCCGCGCCCTGGTCCGCCCTCCAGACGGTCGCCATGGGACTGGGCGCGGAGCGGGAGGAGAAGGACCGGGTCTGGAACGAGGTGACCGCACGGGCACCGCACCTGTTCCCCGCGCACCTGACCCGGGTCCGCTCCGTGTCCCCCACCCGGGGCGGCTCGGCCGAGGAGATGTTCGCGGTCGCGGGCGCGGCGGCGGACGGCGCCCCCGAGGGGCACCCCCTGCCCGCCGCCCTCGCCCTGGCCCACGCCGAGTACCTGCGGGCCGAACGCAGGCGGCTGGTCGCCGAGGGCTCCTCCGACCACATCGCGAGCATGGCCCTGGGCCGCCTGCACGGCGAGGCCGTCGGCGAGCTGTTCGGGGCGGCCCGGGACTGGGCGGCGGCCGCGGTACCGCACGAACGCGACGTCCAGGCCCACCACCTGTTCGGCTGGGCCTTCCACCGGGCCGACGTCGCCGACGCGGCGCGGTGGCACCTGGGTTCGGTCGGCCGCTACTACTGCGATCTGCCGTGGTCCTTCTTCGGCGACCCCCGGGCCGGGGTCGCGTACGCGATGGCGCGGGTCGGGGTGGACCCGCGCGCCCGGCCGGAGGGCGGTCAGGCCTGACCCCCCCGGGGCTCCGACACCCGTCCGGGACCGGCCCCCGAGGGCCGCCATCCGGGAAAAACGGTGGTCCGCGCGGTGGTGCCTCGTCCACAATGCATGGGTGCTACTGACGATCACGACCACGGCCACGCCCGCGACGGACCTCGGACACCTGCTGCACAAGCATCCGGACAAGGCGCAGAGCTTCGAGCAGTCCTTCGGCACGGCGCACGTCTTCTACCCCGAGGCGACCGACGAACGGTGCACCGCGGCGCTCATGCTGGAGGTGGACCCCCAGTCGCTGCTGCGCACGCGCACGTCGGTGAGCACCCCCGACTTCGCGCTCGCGCAGTACGTCAACGACCGTCCGTTCGCGACGTCGTCGCTGTTCACCGTGGCACTCGGCCGGGTCTTCGGCAGCGCGCTCAAGGGCCGGTGCGACGCCCGTCCGGAACTGGCGCGCACGCCCATCCCCCTCACGCTCGGTCTGCCCGCCGTGCCCTGCCGGGGCGGGGCCGACCGCGCCCGCGCCCTCCTCGAACCCCTGGGCTGGCGGGTCGCTGCCGAACCCGTACCGCTCGACCCCGGCCTGCCCGGATGGGGCGACTCGCACTACCTGTCGCTCACCCTGACCGGGACGATGCCGCTGTCCGAGGCGCTCAGCCACCTGTACGTGCTGCTGCCCGCGATGGACGGCGCCAAGCACTACTGGGTGGACGAGTCCGAGGTCGACAAGCTCCTGCGGGCGGGCGGCGCCACCGGCGAGGACGGCGACGACGGCCCCGGGTGGCTGGCCGCGCACCCCGAGCGGGGCTGGATCACCCGCCGCTACCTCAACCGGCGCGACCGGTACGTGCGCACCGCGCTGGAGCGGCTCGCCGAGGCCGACGACCGCGCAGGTGCGGAGGGGGCCGACGACCCGTCGGTCGAGGACGCCGCGGCGGTCGCGGACCGGGAGGAGCGCGGCCCGTCCCTGGCCGAGCAGCGCGCGGGCGCCGTCCTGGCGGTGCTGTCGGCCGAGCGCGCCACCAGCGTCATCGACCTGGGGTGCGGGGCCGGCAGGCTGCTCGAACGCCTGGTCGGGGACCGTGCCCTGGACCGGATCACCGGGGTGGACGTGAGCACCGTCGGCCTGGAGCGGGCCCACCGCAGGCTGTGCCGGGGCTGCCACCCGGACGGGCGCGGCCGCCACCGCGACCTGTTCGCCGACGCGGCCGGGGGCCGGGAGGAGGGCAACGGCGGCCGGCGCCCCCGGCCCGAGCTGCTGGTGGGCTCGGTCGTGTACCGGGACGCCCGGTTCGCGGGCCACGACGCCGCCGTCCTGATGGAGGTGGTCGAACACCTCGACCCCTCGCGCCTGCCCGCGATGGAGGAGAGCGTGTTCGGGGCGGCCCGGCCCCGGGTCGTGGTGGTCACCACGCCCAACGCCGAGTACAACAGGCACTACGAGGGTCTGCCCGAGGGCGCCCTCCGCCACGACGACCACCGCTTCGAGTGGACCCGGGCCGAGTTCACCGCCTGGGCCGGGGGCGTGGCGGAACGGAACGGCTACGAGGTCCGCTTCCTGCCGGTGGGCCCGGAACACCCGGAAACCGGCGCCCCGACCCAGATGGGAGTCTTCACCCGATGAGCGAGATCGAGACCGCCGAGCCCGCGGAGCCGCGGGTGCTCAGTGTGCCCAGGATGGGGCTGGTCGTGCTCGTCGGGGTGTCCGGGGCGGGCAAGTCGACCTTCGCGGCGCGCCACTTCCTGCCGACGCAGGTGGTCAGCTCCGACCACTGCCGCGGTGTGGTCAGCGACGACCCGAACGACCAGGCCGCCAGCGCCGACGCGTTCACGCTGCTGCACACCATCGTGGACATCCGGCTGCGCCGGGGCCTGCTGACCGTCGTGGACGCGACCAACGTCCAGTCCCGCGCCCGGGCACAGCTCGTGCGCATCGCCAAGGACAACGACGTGCTGTCCACGGCGATCGTGCTCGACGTGACCGAGTCGGTGGCGGTCGGCCGCAACCGGGAGCGCCCGGACCGCGACTTCGGCGACCACGTCGTCCGGCGGCAGCGCCGCGACCTGAAGTCGGGTCTTCGGCGGCTGTCCCGCGAGGGCTTCCGCAAGGTGCACGTGCTGCGCGGCCCGGAGGAGATCGACGCGGCCACCGTCGAACTGGAACGCGCCTGGCCGGACCGCACGGAGCTGACCGGGCCGTTCGACGTCATCGGTGACGTGCACGGCTGCCGCGCCGAGCTGGAGGAGCTGCTCGGCGACCTCGGCTACGCGCTCACCCGCGACGACGGGGGCCGACCGGTCGGCGCCCGCCACCCCGGGGGCCGCACCGCCGTGTTCGTGGGCGACCTGGTCGACCGGGGCCCCGACAGCCCGGGTGTGCTGCGGCTGGTCATGGGCATGGTCGCCGACGGCGACGCCCTGTGCGTGCCGGGCAACCACGAGAACAAGCTCGTGCGCGTGCTCGGGGGCGCCAAGGCGCGGCTCACGCACGGCCTCGCCGAGACCGTGGAGCAGCTCGGCCGGGAGAGCGAGGAGTTCCGCGCTCGGGTGCTGGAGTTCTGCGACGGGCTGGTCAGCCACCTCGTCCTCGACGGGGGCAGGCTGGTCGTCGCGCACGCCGGGCTGAAGGAGGAGTACCACGGCCGCGCCTCCGGGCGGGTGCGCTCGTTCGCCCTGTACGGCGACACGACCGGCGAGACCGACGAGTACGGCCTCCCGGTCCGCCTGCCGTGGGCGCGCGACTACCGGGGCCGGGCCGCCGTGGTGTACGGGCACGTGCCCACGCACAAGGCGGAGTGGCTCAACAACACGATCTGCCTGGACACCGGATGCGTGTTCGGCGGCCGGCTCACCGCGCTGCGCTACCCCGAGCGCGAGCTGGTCGACGTGGCGGCGCACCGCACCTGGTACGAGCCGGCCAGGCCGCTCACCCCGCGGGCGCCCGGCGGCGGGGAGGACGGGGGCCGGTCGAAGCACACCCTGGACATCACCGACGTGGGCGTCGGCGACTTCCGCCCCGGAACGCGCGTGGACACCGACCACGGCGCGGTGCGCGCCGACGGCGGCAGCACCCTCGCGGCGCTGGAGGTGATGAGCCGGTTCGCGGTCGACCCGCGCTGGCTGCTGTACCTGCCGCCGACCATGGCCCCGGCGCCCACGGCGACCGAGCCCGGACTGCTGGAGCACCCGGCGGAGGCGTTCGCCTCCTACCGGGGCTCGGGGATCGGCCAGGTCGTGTGCGAGGAGAAGCACATGGGCTCGCGCGCGGTCGCGGTGCTGTGCCGGGACGAGGCGGCGGCCGAACGCCGGTTCGTGCCCGGGCAGCTGGGAACCGTGTACACCCGGACCGGGCGCCCCTTCTTCGCCGACCCCGCGCTCCAGGCGGAGGTGGTCGACCAGCTGCGCGAGGCGGTCACCGCGGCCGGACTGTGGGACCGGCTCGGCACGGACTGGGTGGCCCTGGACGGGGAGATGCTGCCGTGGTCGGCCAAGGCCCGGTCGCTGATCCGCGAGCAGTACGCGTCGGTGGGCGCCGCGGCGCGCGCCGCCCTGCCCGCCGCCGGAGCGGCGCTGGCCGCGGCGGCCGGGCGCGGTGTGGACGTGGGCGGCCTGGCCGCGACCGTGGAACGCAGGACGGGGCAGATGGAGGAGTTCAGCCGGGTGTACCGGCGCTACTCCTGGGACACCGACGGCGCCGCGGGGCTCCAGTACGCGCCGTTCATGGTGCTGGCCTCCGAGGGGCGGGAGTACACCGACGCCGACCACCTGTGGCACATGGGGATCGCCGAACGGCTCGCGGAGGCGAGCGGTCTGGTGCGTTCCACCCGCTACCTGGTCGTGGACACCACGGACCCGCAGGTGTGCGCCGCGGCCGCCGGGTGGTGGCGGGACCTCGTGTCGGCGGGCGGTGAGGGCATGGTGGTCAAGCCGGCGCTCGGTGCCCGGGCGGAGGCGCGCAGGGGCCTGGCCCAGCCGGGGCTGAAGGTGCGCGGGCCCGACTACCTGCGGATCATCTACGGCCCCGACTACACCGAGCCGGAGCGGCTGGCGGTGCTCCGGGAGCGCCGTTCGCTGGGCCGCAAGGCGGGGCTGGCGATGCGCGAGCACAAGCTGGGGCTGGAGGCACTGGCGAGGCACGCTCGGGGCGAACCGCTGTGGCGGGTGCACGAGGCGGTGTTCGCGGTACTGGCCCTGGAGTCGGAGCCCGTCGACCCCCGGCTGTAGCGTCGCCCGGGCCCGCGGGACAGAGAATGCGCCGACCTTTTCCGAGTATGGGGAAGCCGATTCGATCATAGGGTCGGCCGTGGATTTCCGTCCACGGTCGGCCTGGTTATTTGAGCAACAATTGAGCTTGGTTGTTCGTGTGGCGCACGGTGTCCCTTCCGTGGCGTGGCGGCGTCTTTGCTGGTGGGGATTCACCGCGGTTCCGGGGTTTTTGTTTGTGCAGCTCATGTGTGGTGCCGTGGGTCCGCGTCGGGATGCCGGTCTCTCCTGGAGTGGCAGTTCGGGTAAAGCCGCAGGTGGCTCAGGTCGGCTCGCGTCCGTTGGGGGCGTGTGGGGCGCGCGTCCGCCGCGCGGGTGCGGGGCGAGGTGGGCGAGCAAATTGTTGTCTCGCATTCGCTCTTTTTCCGTGTGCGGGGGTCTTGATTTTCCTGTGGCCCTCTGATTCCATGACTCTGTTCTCCGGGGGACTTGTTTTCCAGGTTTTTCGGATTCCGCGTTCCGCGGTTTCCTGTCATGGCGAGAGGATATGGAATGCAGAAGATGCTCAAGAGGTTCGGCGTCCTCGCGGCGGCCGGTGCCGTCATCGCGACCCTGGTGCCCGCGCCCGCCTACGCCTACGTCTACGGCTACCCGATCACGACGGCACCCGTGCGCGTCGAGCCGTACGGGAGCTCGCACGCGGTCGACACGGTCGATCCGGGTGAGTACGTCCTCCTCGAATGCTCCCTGATCAACAGCTACGGGAACCACTGGTACCGCACCCGCGGGGGCCGCTACTACACCTATGCGGGGCACTACCCCTCGTACAACCTCCCCAACTGCTACTAGGGGCGCGTGTCGGGCCGTGCCCGATGAGCACCGCGCCCTCCGGCGCGGGCGACCCGTCGGGGGTACGGTGCCCGGAAGCCGCGGCCGCGCCGCGTGGGCGCGGCTGACCCCAAGCGGTGCCGCAGGCGGGCGGCCGGGGACCTCGGGCCCCGGCCGCGTGCCCGCCGGGGCGGTGTGTCAGACCACGGCGAGCCGGTCCACCAGCAGTGCCACCCTCCGCTCGGTGTCCTCCGACGGCAGCCGTCCCGCCCGGGTCAAGGTCGCCAGCCCGTGCAGGGCCGCCCAGAACACCTCGGTGAACAGCCCCGGGTGGACGCCGTCGCCGGCGACCTGGCCGAGGCTCTCCAACAGGGCGGCGAAACCGTCCTTCAGGGGCTCCGGGGTGCCCTCGTCCGCGAACACCAGGCCGCCGTCGAGCTGGAACATGGCGTCGTAGACCGCCGGGTTGCGTGCGGCGAAGTCCAGGTAGGCGCGGGCGAGGGCGGTGACCCTGGTGCGCGGGCCGTCCGCGGCGGAGGTCGCCGCCCGCAGCGCCGCCGCCATCTCGGCGGCGCCCTGGAGGGCGACGGCTCCGATGATCTCGCGCTTGCCGCGGAAGTGGCTGTAGAGGACGGGCTGGCTGTATTCGATGCGTTCGGCGAGGCGGCGGGTGGTGACCGCGTCCCAGCCCTGCCGCTCGGCGAGCTCGCGGGCCGTCGCCACGATGAGGTGTTCGCGCTCCGCCCGTTCGCGCTGCTTGCGTTCCTGTACCGACATGATCTGATTCTAGCACTGCTAGACAATCGAGCGTCAGTAGTACTAGCGTTGACCCATCATCTATCGATGCTAGATTTCTGGAAGGGGTCACCATGCTCAACGCGCTCGAGATCGTCACCACCGTGATCGTCGGCCTGATGGTGGGGGTGGAGCTCTCCGTCTCCCTCGTCCTCAACCCGATCCTCGACGCGCTCCCCGAAGACAGCGGTCAACGGGGTCGAAGCCACGGCGGCCGGATGCTCGGCGCCCTCATGCCGGTCTGGTGCATCGGCTCGCTCGTCCTGGTCGCGGTCTGGGCCGTCGCCGGTTGGCCCCGCGACGGCTCCGACCTGGTCGTCATCGCCGGTGCGCTGCTGATCGTCAGCGTGGTCATGTCGCTCCTGCTGCTCGTCCCGATCAACAACCGGGGCAAGACATGGACCCCCGAGAACCGGCCCGCCGACTGGAAGCAGCAGATGCGGCGATGGGACCGCTTCCACTACCTCCGCGTGGCCGTCATCATCGCCGCCTTCGTCCTGTTGGTCGCCGCCCTCGCCTGAACCCGCGGGCCGTCGCCGAGGCGGTACCGGGCGCGGCCCGGCGGGCTCCCCTTCCACGCCGGTCGGGCGCGTGGGTGCCGGGCGAGGCGGTCCACCGGGCCGAAGACCGGGGTGAGGGGAGGAGCCCGCCCCCGGATCACGACCCGACACGCACCCCCGGGGCACCCGCGCGAGGCGTCGCCCCGGCCCCGGCCCGATCCGTGGGGCGGGGCCTTCGCGTGCCGGAGGCCGGGGTCCGCCGGATTCGGAGGATCCTACGATGCTCGGCGGGGTGGTTTGTCGTTCTATCCCACCAAACCGGGCCGTGCGTCGCCTCCTTTTCACGTCCGCTCTTCCGGGCGGTCATGCGAGGGGGTGATGATGTGCACGCCCACAAGGCCGACAAACCTCGAACACCCCCTGAAACCCCCACACACCGGAATACGGAGAAGGCGTGTCCCCAACCCCTTCCAGAACGCCGTCCGGACGCACGCTCGCGTCGACCTCCGCCACGGCGGCCCTGATCCTGACCGCCACCCTCGCGACGGCCTCCCCCGCCGCCGCCGAGCCGTCCGCCCCCGTCATCAGCGAGGTCTACGGCGGTGGCGGCAACAGCGGTGCCGAACTGCGCCACGACTTCGTCGAACTGGGCAACCCCACCGACGCCGCGGTCACCCTCGACGGCTGGAGCGTGCAGTACCTCCCCGCCTCGCCGAGCTCCGGCACCCGTGTCCAGGTCACCGACCTGGGCGGCACCATCGGTGCCGGGGAGCACTACCTCGTCCGGCAGGGGCAGGGGTCGGGCGGCAGCGTCGACCTGCCCACCCCCGACGCGGCCGGCGGCACCGCCATGTCCGCGCGCTCGGGGGCGGTCCTCCTCGTCCGGGGCACCGACCCCGTCACCTGCCGCACCGCGGCCGGGTGCGCCGAGGAGGAGGGGGTCGTCGACGTCGTCGGCTACGGCGACGCCGCCGTCTTCGAGGGCGCCCCCGCCGCACGGCTGAGCAACACCACCTCCGCCGCCCGCGACGACGCCCTCACCGACACCGGCAACAACGCCGTCGACCTCACCGCGGGTCCCCCCACCCCCACCAACGCGGCCGGGGAGGCCCCGGGCGACGGCGGCGGCGAACCCGACCCGGGCCAACCCGGTGACCTGCGCGTCCACGACATCCAGGGGACCACCCGCACCTCCCCGTACGAGGGGCGGCCGGTCAGCGGCGTCCCGGGCGTCGTCACCGCGGCCAACCGCTTCGGCTCCGCGCGGGGCTTCTGGTTCCAGGACCCCGAGGAAGACGACGACCCGCGCACCAGCGAGGCGCTCTTCGTCTTCACCGGCTCCACCACCCCCGACGTGGCCGTCGGCGACGAGGTGCTGGTCGCGGGCCGCGTCAGCGAGTACCGGCCCGGCGACGGCACCCACACCGTCACCCAGCTCACCGGAGCGAGCTGGACCACCGTGTCCTCCGGCGCCGACCTGCCCGGATCGGTGCTCCTCGACGCCGACGCGGTCCCCGACGGGTACGCCCCCGACCACGGCGGCGACATCTCCGACCTCGACCTGAGCCCGGGCACCTACGCCCTCGACTTCTGGGCCGCCCACGAGCACATGCTCGTCCGGGTGGAGGACGCCCCCGTCATCGACGCGACCGACCCCTACTCGGCGCTGTGGGTGACCACCGACCCCGACGGCCGCGACGCCACGGTCAACGGCGGGACGCTCTACGACTCCTACGACGAGCCCAACTCCGACCGGATCAAGATCGAGTCGCTGCTCGACCGCGACACCCACCCCTTCCCGAACGCCGACGTGGGCGACACGCTCACCGGCGTCACCGAGGGACCGCTCTACTACAGCCGGTTCGGCGGCTTCCTCATCCGCGCCACCACGCTGGGCGAGATCGCCGAGGGCGACCTGGAGCGCGTGCCCGCCCGGGCGGCCGCCCCCTACGAGAACACCGTCGCCACCTACAACGTCGAGAACCTCGACGGCGCGGACGACCAGGCCACGTTCGACGAGCTCGCCCGGGGCATCGTCGACTACCTGGGCTCCCCGGACATCATCGGCCTGGAGGAGATCCAGGACGACAACGGCCCGGTCAACGACGGCACCGTGGACGCCGACCTCACACTCCGCCGCCTGACGCGCGCCATCCACGCGCAGGGCGGACCCCGCTACGCCTGGCGCCAGATCAGCCCCGAGGACGGCCAGGACGGCGGTCAGCCGGGCGGCAACATCCGCAACGTCTTCCTCTTCGACCCCCAGCACGTCCGCTTCGTCGACGCCGGAGAGCCCGACGCCACCACCGGCGCCGAGGTCCTGGAGGGGCCGCGCGGACCCGAGCTCAGCGTGTCCCCGGGCCGCATCGCCCCCGAGGACGAGGCGTGGGACTCCAGCCGCAAGCCGCTCGTGGGCCACTTCCGCGTGCGCGGCCGGGACCTGTTCGTGGTGACCAACCACTTCAACTCCAAGGGCGGCGACCAGTCCCTGCACGGGGTCGTCCAGCCGCCCGAGCGGTCGAGCGAGGTCCAGCGCAACGCGCAGGCGCGCCTGGTCAGGGAGTTCACCGACGAGCTGTTCGCCGTGGACCCGGACGCCGCCGTCGTGGTCATGGGCGACCTGAACGACTTCCCGTTCTCCCCGACCCTGGACATCCTCACCGGGGACGGGCCGCTCACCAACCCGATGTCGGACCTGCCCGGGAACGAGCGGTACAACTACGTCTTCGACGGCAACTCCCAGGCGCTCGACCACATCCTGTTCAACGCCGCGCTGGCGGGCCGGACGGACTACGAGGTCGTGCGGATCAACTCCGAGTTCCACGACCAGGTCAGCGACCACGACCCGCAGGTGCTGTACCTCGACATGCGCGGGGGCCGCGGGTAGCGGCGGCACGGCGCGCCGACGCGGGCGCGCCACCCGGCCACCGGGGGAGGGAGCCGGCGCGGTCCCTCCCCCGAGCCGTGCCCCGGGGCGCCCGGAGCGCGTCTGAACGGCGCCTATCCTGGGTGCGTCCGCGAAGCCGCGGACGCACCTCGACCCTGGGGAAGCGACAGATGAACGTACTCCTCACCGGCGGCGCCGGATACATCGGCACCCACACCGCCGTCGAACTCCTCGACGACGGACACGAGGTCGTGGTCCTCGACTCCCTGGTCAACAGCCACGAGGAGGCCCTGCGCCGGGTCGAGCGGATCACCGGCCGCGCCGTCACGTTCCACCGCGCCGACTGCACCGACCCGGCCGCCCTGCGCCGCGTCCTGGGCGAACACGACGTCGACGCCGTCATCCACCTCGCCGGGCTCAAGGCCGTCGGCGAGTCCGTCGAGCAGCCGCTGCGCTACTACCGCAACAACCTGGACGCCCTGCTCACCCTGGCCGAGGCGATGGACGAGCACGGCGTCCGCGACCTGGTGTTCAGCTCCTCCGCCACGGTCTACGGCGACCCCGAGCAGACCCCGGTCGCCGAGGACGGCGAGCTCGACGTCACCAACCCCTACGGCGCCACCAAGCTCTTCGCCGAGCGGATCCTGCGCGACCTGGCCGCCGCCGACCCCCGCTGGCGGATCACCGCGCTGCGGTACTTCAACCCCGTCGGCGCGCACCCCAGCGGCCTGATCGGTGAGGACCCCCAGGGCGTGCCCAACAACCTGTTCCCGTACATCGCGCAGGTCGCCGCCGGTCGGCGCGAGCGCCTCCAGGTCTTCGGCGACGACTACGACACCCCCGACGGCACCGGTGTGCGCGACTACCTGCACGTCGTGGACCTGGCGCGCGGCCACCTCGCCGCCCTCGCCCATCTGGCCGACGCCCCGGGGTGGCGCACGTACAACCTGGGCACCGGACAGGGGACGTCGGTCCTGGAGAGCATCCGCTCCTTCGAGGGGGCGACCGGCGCCACGGTCCCCTACGAGGTGGTCGACCGCCGTCCCGGCGACATCGCCGTCTGCTGCGCCGACCCGTCGGCCGCCGCGCGCGACCTGGCCTGGAAGGCGACGCACACCGTCGACGACGCCTGCGCGGACGCGTGGCGGTGGCAGAGCGCCAACCCGCGGGGCTTCGCGGGTTGAGCGTGTTCATGCGCGCTCGCGGGCTCGGCCGGGGCTTGGGGCGCGGGGTACCGGGGTGTTCGTCCTCGGCTGCGCCTGTCGCTCGTTCCTCGCTCGCGGCTCGCCTCGTCCTGCACACCCCGGTGCGCCCCTCGCTGTGTTCATGCGGCCTCGCGGGCCCGCGAGGCCGCGCCGCCGTGTGGGGGAGCACAGCCGGTTGGCGCTTTCGACCAAGCCGAACGCACGGAACACGCCCTAGACTGGGCGTATATCCCTGTACTTCTGCGGAAGGTCCTCCGTCGTGTCCGTTGGTGCTGACAGCACGTTCGACACCGTCCTCGTCGTGGACTTCGGCGCGCAGTACGCGCAGCTGATCGCACGGCGTGTGCGGGAATGCCACGTGCACAGCGAGATCGTTCCCTCGACCATGCCGGTCGAGGAGATGCTCGCGAAGAACCCCAAGGCCATCATCCTGTCCGGTGGCCCCTCCTCGGTCTACGCGGAGGGTGCCCCCAACGTGGGTGCCGAACTCTTCGAGACCGGGGTGCCCACCTTCGGTATCTGCTACGGCTTCCAGGCCATGACCCGCGCCCTGGGCGGCACGGTCGACCGGACCGACCTGAGCGAGTTCGGTCGCACCGAGCTGTCCGCCGCAACGGACTCCCTCCTCTTCGAGGGCGTGCCCGAGGACCTCCTGGTGTGGATGTCGCACGGTGACTCCGTCGTCCGCGCCCCCGAGGGTTTCCGGACCACCGCGAGCACGGCCGGAGCCCCGGTCGCCGCCTTCGAGGACACCGAGCGCCGCCTCTTCGGCGTGCAGTTCCACCCCGAGGTCATGCACACCGAGCACGGCCAGGACGTCCTGCGCCGGTTCCTGTACGAGGGCGCGGGCTGCCGTCCCACGTGGACGATGTTCAACATCGTCGAGGAGCAGCTGGAGCGCATCCGCGAGGAGATCGGCGACAAGCGCGTCATCTGCGGGCTGAGCGGCGGCGTGGACTCCGCCGTGGCCGGCGCCCTGGTCCAGCGCGCCGTCGGTGACCAGCTCACCTGTGTGTTCGTCGACCACGGCCTGCTGCGCAAGGGCGAGGCCGAGCAGGTCGAGAAGGACTTCGTCGCGGTCACCGGCGTGAGCCTGAAGGTCGTCGACGCCGAGGAGCGGTTCCTCACGGCGCTGTCCGGGGTCACCGACCCGGAGGAGAAGCGCAAGATCATCGGGCGCGAGTTCATCCGCGTGTTCGAGCAGGCGGCCCGGGAGGTCGTCGCCGAGTCCGGAGAGCACGGCACCGAGGTCGAGTTCCTCGTCCAGGGCACGCTCTACCCGGACGTCGTGGAGTCCGGTGGCGGCACCGGTACCGCCAACATCAAGTCGCACCACAACGTCGGCGGACTGCCCGACGACCTCCAGTTCACCCTGGTCGAGCCGCTCCGCGAGCTGTTCAAGGACGAGGTGCGCAAGGTCGGCGAGGAGCTGGGCCTGCCCGCCGAGATGGTGTGGCGCCAGCCGTTCCCGGGCCCCGGCCTCGGCATCCGGATCATCGGCGAGGTGACCCGCGACCGCCTGGAGGTCCTGCGTGAGGCCGACGCCATCGCCCGCGAGGAGCTCACCCGCGCCGGACTGGACCGCGACATCTGGCAGTGCCCGGTCGTGCTCCTGGCCGACGTCCGCTCGGTCGGTGTCCAGGGCGACGGCCGCACCTACGGCCACCCCGTGGTGCTGCGCCCGGTCAGCAGCGAGGACGCGATGACCGCCGACTGGTCGCGTGTGCCCTACGACGTCCTCGCCCGCATCTCCAACCGGATCACCAACGAGGTGCGCGAGATCAACCGCGTGACGCTGGACGTGACCAGCAAGCCCCCGGGCACCATCGAGTGGGAGTAGTCCCCCCGGGGTGGTCGACCGGGGGCTCGTCCCCGGGAACGGCCACCCCAGGGTTCGTCGTTCGGGCGTCGGCAGGCTTCGTGCGGACAGGGCCGCGCCGTGGGCGTCTCACTCCACCAGGTGTTCGATCGAGATCTGCGTGCGGTCCAGACCGGGCTGGTGCGTCAACTGCACGCTGGCCGGCCGTTCGCCCTCCTCGATGATGAAGGCCAGCTCACCGCCGACGGTGTCGTTGGGCGTGATCCCCTCCGGGTCCCACAGGCTGACCGTGTCGCTCTCGATGTTGGTCGGGCGCTCCGCCGTGTAGGGGCCGCCGCCGGTCTCGACCAGCAGGAACTGCTCACGGAAGTCGAAACGCAGCCGCTCGACGCCGAGGTTGGTCATCTCCAACTGCACGAAGCAGTACCGGCCGCCCTCGACCGGTTCGGAGCGGGGGAGGTACTCCGCACGTGCCCGGTTGCAGTCGACCTCCCCGATCTCGTACTCGACCATGCCGTCGGCGGACCGGACCGGACCGTCGCCGGGTGCGCCGTCCGCGGAGGTGTCCTCCCTGCCCTGCGCGTCCTCCGACTTGTCCTCGTCGTCCTCCTCGGGCTGCTGGGCGCCGGGCTGCTCCTGGTCGGAACCCTCCCCGGTGTCCGCCCACGGCGCGCTCCCGTTCACCGTGGACACGACCGCCAGCAGGACCGCGACGGCGATGAGGACGGCGGCCACGGCCGCCGCCAGGCCCAGGAGGAGGCCCCTGCGCCGGTTGGGCGCGGCGGGCCGGTGCGGGGGCGGCGGGACCGGCGGGACGTAGGGCTGCGGTCCGGGGCGCGCGCCCTGCTGCTCGGTGGCCTGCACCATCGGGATCGGGCCGGTCGAGGCCGGGTGCGGTTGCGCGGGCGCGGGGTGGCGCGGGGCGTTCTGGTTGCCCTGGTGCGGACCCGCCGGGGGCACCCCGGCGGGGCGGGCGGCCGGGGGCGGCGCCTGCGGCCGGGGGAAGTTGCCGGTCTGGTGCGCCGGGGGAGGCATCGGGCCGGCCTGGTACGCGCCGGGCGGGGGATGCGGGGGCCGCATCCCGGTCATGGTCTGCCGGGCGGGGTGCATCCCCGGCTGCGGGCCGCCGGGCGGCATGGGGGGCAGGTTCGGCCGCCACGACTGGTGCAGGGCGTGGGAGACCATGTCGTTGGGGTTGCTGTTGTCCTCGCCGCCGGCCAGCTCCAGGAGCAGGTCCTGGGCGGTCGGGCGGCGGCCCGGCTCCTTGGCCAGGGCACGCAGGACGAGCCGGTCCAGCGGGCTGTCCAGGTTTCCGATCTGCGGTTCGGCGAAGAGCACGCGCTTGCCCAGGGTCATGGCGTCGCCGTTGCCGAACGGGTGGGTCCCGTTGCCCGCGAAGGCCACCAGGCAGCCCCAGGCGAAGATGTCCGCCGAGGTGGTGACCTGTTCCTCCAGCAGCTGTTCGGGCGCCATCCAGCCGGGGCTGCCCATGACGATGCCGGTCTGGGTGTGGTTGGTCGCGGTGTTCATCGCCCGGGCGATGCCGAAGTCGATCACACGCGGCCCGGAGAGCGACAGCAGCACGTTCGCGGGCTTGAGGTCGCGGTGGACGAGCCCGGTGCGGTGGATGGCAGCCAGCGCCGCGGCCACGCCCAGGGCGAACCCGTGCAGGGTCGAGGAGTCCAGCGGCCCGTTCTCGGCGATGTGCTCGGCCAGCGCGGTCCCGGCGATGTACTCGGTGACCATGTAGGGACGGTTCTCGAACGTCCCGTGGTCGAGGACCTTGGCCGTGCAGAAGGAGGCGACCTTGCGGGCGTTCTCCATCTCGTCGCGGAACCGCGCCCGGGTCGCCTCGTCGAAGGCGAGTTCCGGGCGGATGACCTTGATCGCTACCTGGTTGTTCCTCTCCGCGGTACTGCCCAGGTAGACGGTGCCCATACCGCCGCTACCCAGCTTCCCGGACAGCACGTAGGGGCCGATGGTGGCCGGATCTCCGGCTGCCAGCGGTTCCAGGTTCTTCGGGAGCCCATCCGACGGCAAGCGACCCTCCCCGACGGTGTCCAAACTCCGCCTTGCCCCAAGGTAGCGGTGTTTGTGCCCTGATTCCCACTCGCGCGCCGTTTCGGATCGTTCGGGGGAAGGGCGGTATCTGACATGACAGTGATGACTGATCCCCGATCAGGGACCCCGGTTCGCGCCGACGGGTGTGATCCCGTCGGCGACGGGTGCGAGACACATCGGTTCCCCGGCCGGGGCATGTGTTCACGCAAGGTAGGGGGTTCCTTTACGATTGGGGACTCGTGACCTTTAGTACCACCGTAACCGTGCGGGTCCCCGCGAAGGTGAACCTCCAGTTGGCGGTGGGGCCCAGACGTGAGGACGGGTTCCACGCCCTCGTCAACGTGTTCCACGCCGTCTCGTTGTTCGACGAGGTTACCGTCAAGGAGGCCCCTCCGCGCCAGGAGGCCGGACTCGTGACGCTCACGGCGTCCGGTGGGACGCGCGTGGACCTGGACGGGGTTCCGCTCGACGCCACGAATCTCGCGGCGCGGGCCGCCGCCCTCCTGGCCGAGGAGACCGGCAAGGGGTCCCCCGTGCAGATCCACCTCGACAAGCGGATCCCGGTGGCCGGTGGGATGGCGGGCGGCAGCGCCGACGCCGCCGCGGCCCTGGTGGCCTGCGACCGGCTGTGGGGTTGCCGACTGCCCCAGTCGGACCTGCTGGACCTGGCCGCCAGGCTGGGCAGCGACGTGCCCTTTCCACTGGTCGGCGGTACCGCCGTGGGAACGGGCCGGGGCGAGGTCCTGGCGCCCCTGGCGGCGCCCGGCCGGTACCGGTGGGTGTTCGCGCTCTCCGCGCGGGGCCTGTCCACGGCCCGGGTGTTCGGGGAGTACGACCGGCTGCGACCCGACGCGCCCGCGCCGCTGCCCTCGCCCGTGATGGAGGAGGCGCTCGGGTCCGGGGACGCCGCGTCGCTGGGCGCCGCGCTCACCAACGACCTGGAGCGGGCCGCACTGTCGCTGCGGCCGGATCTGGCGCGCGTCCTGGCCGCGGGCCGGGAGGCGGGCGCGCTGGGCGCCCTGGTGTCCGGTTCCGGACCGACCTGCGCCTTCCTGGTGGGTGACGAGGGCTCCCCGGAGGCGAGTGCGGTCGAGGGCCGGGTGACGCGTGCCCTGGAGGGGGCCGGGGTGGACTCGTGCGTCCCGGCCGGATCGGGGGACGTTCCCGGTGCGACCGTAGTGTGATCCGCATCACACGATGAATCGTGGCTCCGGGGCGCCCTCCGTTCTTGACCTCAACCCTTGTTGAGGTCGAAGACTGGGGCGCATGACGACCGCAGCCACCCTCTCGCGCTACGCCGACCTGCCCGCGCTCATCGGCCTCATGGAGGGCGACGAGAAGCACCGGGGCGCCGCCCACTCCACCATCGACGTCCTGTGGGTGCTCTACGACCGCGTCCTGGCCGTCACCCCGGAAACCGCCGACCACCCCGCCAGGGACCGCTTCCTGCTGTCCAAGGGGCACGGGCCGGTCGCCTTCTACGCCGTCCTCGCCGCCCGGGGCTTCCTCGACGTGCCCACCCTGCGCGGTTGGACGTCCTTCGACTCGCCGCTGGGCCACCACCCCGACCGGGTGCTCGTGCCCGGGGCAGAGATCGGCAGCGGCTCGCTCGGACACGGCCTGCCGCTCGCGCTGGGCACCGCCCTGGGACTGCGCTCCCAGGACGTGCGCCGCCCCGACGGCACGGTGCCCCGGACGGTCGCGCTCGTCGGCGACGGGGAACTCGACGAGGGCAGCAACCACGAGGCGATCGCCGTGGCCGGGCGGCTGCGGGTCGAGGGGCTCACCGTGGTGGTGGTGGACAACCGCTCCAGCGCCCACGGCTGGCCGGGCGGGATCGGCGCCCGGTTCGAGACCGAGGGGTGGATTTCCCGCGAGGTCGACGGGCACCACCACGACGCCCTGTACACGGCGCTCACCGCGCCCCATCCGGACCGCCCGCTGGCCGTTATCGCCCGCGTCCGCCGCAAGCACTAGGACACCGCCATGCGTGAAACCTTCGTCGCCACCGTCAACGCCGCTCTCGACGAGGACCCCCGCACCGCCGTGGTCCTCGCCGAGATCTCCATGGACGGGTTCCGTCGGGCGGCCGCCCGGCACCCCGGCCGCGTGATCAACGTCGGCATCCGGGAACAGGCCATGATCGGCGTCGCGGGCGGCCTGGCCCTGACCGGCATGCGCCCGATCGCGCACAGCTACGCGCCCTTCCTCGTCGAGCGGCCGTTCGAGCAGATCAAGCTGGACTTCGGACACCAGGGGACCGGCGCGGTCCTGGTGAGCATCGGCGGCTCCTACGACGGCTCCGCCGAGGGCCGCACCCACCAGGCGCCCGGCGACGTGGCGCTCCTGGACACCCTGCCGGGGTGGACGGTGTACGTCCCCGGGCACCCGGACGAGGTCCGCGACGCGCTCAGGGCGGCGATCCCCGGGGACGAGCGGGTGTACGTGCGGCTGTCCGGGACCGCCAACCGGTCGCCGCTGCCCGTGTCGGCCGGGCTGGCCGTCCTGCGCACCGGGTCGCCCCGCTCGGCCGGGGTGGTCCTGGCGGTCGGTCCGATGCTCGACCGGGTCCTGGCGGCCACCGCCGGCCTGGACGTCACCGTCGCCTACACCGCCACCGTGCGGCCCTTCGACCGCGAGGGGCTGAGCGCCCTGGCCGGTGCGGCGGGCAACGCGGACGTGCTGGTGGTCGAGCCCTACCTGAGCGGCACCTCCGCCCACGAGGTCGCCACCGCCCTCGCGGACCGCCGACACCGACAGCTGGGCCTGGGTGTGACGCGCGACGCGGAGCTGCGCGCCTACGGCACACCGGAGGAGCACGCGCGCGCCCACGGCCTCGACGCCGAGGGTATCGCGAAGGCCGCCAGGGAGTTCTTCCTCGTGTGAGGCCCCGAAACGGCCCGGTCCGGCGCCTGGCGTGGTGGCGCGCCGGACCGGGCCCCGCCCACGGACCCGGGGCGGACTCCGCCGCCCCCACGCCGCACGACCCGACCACACCCCGCCGGCCTGCGCGCGGCGAGGCAGCCGCGACCAGGGAAAACGAGTGGCGTTCCTGCCCCGCGGCAGTCACCATGGCCCCATGGCAACGAACTTCGACGACCTCCTGGCCGAGGCCGCCGCCGTGTCGGTGGACGGATGGGACTTCTCCTGGCTGGAGGGCAGGGCCACCGAGGAACGCCCCTCCTGGGGGTACCAGGGACGACTCGGCGAGCGTCTGGCCGACCCCTCGGTCAGCGCGGCCCTGGACGTGCAGACCGGAGGGGGCGAGGTGCTGGCGGGGGTTCCCGCGTTCCCGCCCGCCATGGCCGCCACGGAGTCCTGGCCGCCCAACGCCGCCCGCGCCACCGAACTGCTCCACCCCCGCGGCGCGGTCGTGGTCGCCACCCCGGACGAACCCCCGCTGCCCTTCGCCGACGCCGCCTTCGACCTGGTCACCAGCCGCCACCCGGCGACCGTGCACTGGGGCGAGATCGCCCGTGTGCTCCGCCCCGGCGGGACCTACTTCGCCCAGCACGTGGGACCGGAGACCGTGTTCGAGCTCTCCGAGTTCTTCCTCGGCCCGATCCCGGAGGAGTACCGGCGCAGACGGCACCCCGACGAGGAGACCGCGCAGGCCCGGTCCGCGGGCCTGGAGGCCGTGGACGTGCGCACCGAACGCCTGCGCGTGGAGTTCCTCGACGTCGGCGCCGTGGTCTACTTCCTGCGCAAGGTGATCTGGACCGTCCCCGGGTTCACCGTCGAGCGGTACCGCGACCGCCTGCGCGCGCTGCACGAGCGCATCCGGGCCGAGGGGCCGTTCGTCGCCCACTCGGCCCGGACCCTCGTGGAGATGCGCAGGCCCGGGTGAGGCGACCGCCCGGGAACAGGCCGGGGGCGGCGCGGGTTGTTGGGTGCGGGCCGGGCACCGGCCCCGTCCCACGGGTCCGTGACAGGGCCTAGTGTGGGCCGTCGGGGTGTACCGGTGGTCCGCGCGCACCGTGCCGGGACCGGCACGGCGTCGGCGCGCTCCCGGGAGCGACCGCGGGCGGCCGGGTTCCGCCGCGGGCCCCGAAGCAGTGTTCCCGCAGTACGGAGAGGAAGTCGGACCAGGTGAGCATCAATGTGCCAGGGCGTGTGCCGGGGCGTCGCGCAGCAGGGTGTGTGTCCGCGGCACACGTCCTGGGGACGGCGGGCCGTTGACGAATCTGGTCAATCTCCAGGACGTGTCCCTGGCCTACGGGCCGCTCGTACTCCTCGACAAGGTGTCCCTCGGCGTGGACGAGGGCGAACGCATCGGCGTCGTCGGCCGCAACGGCGGCGGGAAGTCCACGCTGATCTCGGTGCTGTCCGGGCGCACCGAACCCGACTCCGGCCGTGTCGTGCACAACCGCGGCCTCAGGGTCGGGTACCTGCACCAGCGGGACGCCTTCCCCGACACCACGGTCGGCGCCTTCGTCCTGGGCGACCGGGCCGAACACGAGTGGGCCGGCGACGCCCGCATCCGCGACATCCTGCGCGGCCTGCTCGGCGGCTGGGACCTGGACACCGAGATGTCCGGCCTGTCCGGCGGCGAGCGCCGTCGGACCGCGCTGGCGCGCCTGCTCGTGGGCGACCACGACCTCATCGCCCTGGACGAGCCCACCAACCACCTGGACATCGAGGGCATCGCCTGGCTCGCCCAACACCTCAACGGTCGTCCGGAGTCGCTCGTGGTCGTCACCCACGACCGCTGGTTCCTCGACGCCGTCACCACCCGCACGTGGGAGGTCGGGCGCGGCGCGGTCGAGCGCTACGAGGGCGGGTACGCCGCCTACGTCCTGGCCAAGGCCGAACGCGACCGCATGGCCGCCGCCGCGGAGGAGCGCCGCCAGAACCTCATGCGCAAGGAGCTCGCCTGGCTGCGCCGGGGCGCCCCCGCGCGCACGTCCAAGCCCAAGTTCCGGATCGAGGCGGCCAACCAGCTCATCGCCGACGAGCCGCCGGTCCGCGACACCGTCGAACTCGTCCGGTTCGCCAGCTCCCGGCTGGGCAAGACCGTCGTCGACCTCAAGGGCGTGTCGGCCTCCGTGCCCGACCGCGTCCTGCTGGACGACCTGACCTGGCAGCTCGGCCCCGGCGACCGGGTCGGCCTGGTCGGCGTCAACGGTGCGGGCAAGTCGACCCTGCTCCGGATCCTGGGGGGTGAACGCGCCCCCGACTCCGGGTCGGTGCGCACCGGCAAGACGGTCCGGCTCGCCCACCTGTCCCAGAACGTCACCGAACTCGACCCCGAGGTGCGCCCGCTCCAGGCCGTCATGGACGTGCGCGAACACGTCACCATCGGCAGGCGCGACTACACCGCCAGCCAGATGCTGGAGCGCTTCGGGTTCCGCGGCGAGCGCCAGTGGACCCCGATCGGCGACCTGTCCGGCGGTGAGCGGCGCCGCCTCCAGCTGCTGCGCCTGCTCATGGACGAGCCCAACGTGCTCCTGCTGGACGAGCCCACCAACGACCTGGACATCGAGACCCTCACCGAGTTGGAGGACCTCCTCGACGGCTGGCCCGGCTCCCTGGTACTGGTCAGCCACGACCGGTACTTCCTGGAGCGGATCACCGACCGCGTGCTGGCTCTCATGGGCGACGGCACCCTCGCCTTCCTGCCCCGCGGCGTCGACGAGTACCTGGAGCGCCGCGCGGCCACCGCCGGCTCCGCCACCGTGCCGACCGGTGCCTCCGAGGGGGCCGCGGCCCCCAGGGAGGAGCCCGCCGTCTCCCCGGCCGAGCGCCGCGCGGCCCAGAAGGAGATGCAGCGCGTCGAGCGGCGGATGGACCGGATCGGCAGGCGGGAGGCCGAGCTGCACGAGCTGATGGCCGCCGCAGCGGAGGACTACACCCGGCTGGCCGAGCTGGACGCCGAGGCCAAGGCCCTGGCGGCCGAGCGCGACGAGCTGGAGGAGGTCTGGCTGGTCCAGGCCGAGCTGGTCGGCGACTGACCGGGGCCCACGGCGCCCGGCGGGACACCGCCGGGCCGGTCGTGCGCGTGCTCCCGCTCAGTTCCAGGCGGTGCCCGCGGGCTCCCGGACGGTGACGTTGATCCTGTTGAACATGTTGGTCAGACCGATCACGAGGATGAGGGCGGACAGCTCCTTCTCGTCGAAGCGGTCGGCGGCGTCCTCCCAGACCTCGTCCGGCACCCGGTCGCGGCTCTGGTCGGCGATCCGGGTGGCGTACTCCGACAGGGCCAGCGCCGCCCGTTCGGCGTCGGTGTAGAACGGGGCCTCGCGCCAGGCCACCGCCGCCGCGATCCGCTCCTCGGACTCACCGGCCCCGCGCAGGTTCACGACATGCGCGTGGACGCAGGCGGCGCACCCGTTGATCTGGCTCACCCGCAGCGCCACCAGCTCCCGCAGGCCGTGGTCGAGGCCGCCCTCACCGATCGCCTTCATCAGGCTCCCGATCCCCTTCGTCGCGGTGGGCAGGACGAAGGCGGGGTTCTTCATGCGAGCGTTCATGGCGGGTTCTCCTTCGCGTGGTCTCCGGCGCCGCCGTTCACGGCCCCGGCTCGTTCGCTCCGACACCCCCATGACGGATGGCGCCGGGCGGATGTGACCGCCGACGAGGAGACCGCTGCCCCGGAGGGTCCGCGCGGTCGCGTTCGCCGCACCGTGCGAGCCAGCGGCGGGGACGCACCCGGGGAAGGGTCCGACCGTGACCGAACACGGGCGCCCGGCCCGCGGCCTCCAGGAGAGCGCGGGGCGTCCGGGGGTGCGCCCGACCCGGCCCGGCGGAGTTCCGGCCCCGACCCGCGTCGCCCGTACGGGGGCGGGGCGCGCGGCCCCGCCCCCGGCGCGTCACCCGACCAGCGCGCCGAAGGCGGTGGCGATCTCCTGGGCGCCCGCCCGGTTGGTGTGGATGTCCGGCCCCCGGTCGAGGTCGCACATCCAGGTCAGGTCGCAGATCCGCTGCACGTTCGCGGGCATGCCGGTCGTGCTGTCCGCGGGCACCGCGAAGTCCGAGGACTCGAAGACCCGCTCCACGTCGGCGACGTCGATCCCGGCGTCGTCGTAGGCGGCGCGCAGGGACGCGTTCATCCGCTCCAGGACGTCGGCCGCGTAGGCGACCAGGTCGTCCTCGGGGTCGACGGGGGCGTCCCCCTCCTCCGGGTCCGCGCCGGGCTCCCCGTCGACACCGGCCTCCCCGGGATCCGCCGACGGGGAGGCCTCGGCGTCCTCCTCTTGGCCGTCCTCCAGCAGCAGGGCGGCCAGGAACGGGTTGTAGTAGGTCATCGCGATGATCTGGGTGTCCGGCCCCGCCGCGTCACGCAGGCGGTCGGCGATCTCGGGGACCTCGGTCCCGATCCGCTCCAGTCCGTCGTCCACGCAGGCCGTGTCGATCGACGGGCCCCCGGGGTCGTCCAGGCCGCCCACACAGCCGGTGAAGTTGTTGCCCCCGATGGTGAGGGTGACCAGCTCGACCTCCCCCCGGTGGTCGGCGAGGAGCTCCTCCGCGACCTCCAACTGGGAGCGGCCGTCGTACTGTTCCTCGCACCGGGGCAGGCCGCCCGCGATGAAGGTCGTGGTGTCCTCGCCGCCGCACCCCTTCCGCTCGTGGACCAGCGTCGAGTCCGCGTCGTACAGGTCGCGGTACAGCACGTCGGCGTACCCGTCGGAGGTCTCCCCGGGGATGCCGTTCTCGTCGGGCTGCACCCCCACGGTCAGGGAGTCCCCCAGGGACAGGTAGTAGCGGTGCTCCACGCCCGCCGCCCCGTCCCCGCCAGCGCCGCAGCCCGTGGCGGCCACGGCCGCGGCGGCCGTGGCCGCGATCCACCGGAATCTCACTTGGCTCTCTCCAACCCATGCCCGGAATGTGGTGCGCGCCCAGACAGCGGTGTCCCGGTGAGAGACGAATACCGCCCGGTAACTAGCCTTGCGGACCGGAGGGTTCCCTGTCGAGGGGCGCGAGCAGGCTTCTCAGTAACGATGCGAGCCGGGCCCGGTCCTCGGAGGGCATCGGTTCCAGGAGGGACTCCTCGTACCGGACGAGCGAGGCCAGGGCGGCGTCGATGCGCTCGGTGCCCCTCTCCGTGAGGCGGACCAGCACACCGCGCTTGTCGGCGGGGTCGGGCCTGCGGCGGACCAGGCCCGCGGCGGCCAGGCGGTCGACCCGGTTGGTCATGGTCCCGGAGGTCACGAGGGTGGCGCGGAGCAGGCGCCCGGGGCTGAGCTCGTAGGGCGGTCCGGAACGGCGCAGCTCGGCGAGGACGTCGAACTCCCACGTCTCCAGCGAGTGCTCGGTGAAGACGGTGCGCCGTGCGCGGTCCAGGTGGCGTGCGAGCCGGGAGACCCGGCTGAACACCTCCAGCGGCGTCACGTCCACGTCCGGGCGTTCGGCACGCCACGCCTCGATCAGCCCATCCACCTCATCGCGCATGGGACCAGCATATCTCTTGACATCAAGATAGTGGGCGGGTAAAGGGTCCACCCCTCCGCCCGCCCCGTCGCCCGCCGTCGCCCGGGGGCCGTCGGGCGGCGGGGCGGGACGCCCTCGACGGGCAGTCCCACCCCGCCCCACCTGGTGTCGGTGCCGTCAGCCCGATCGGCGTCCGCGCGTGTTCAGCCCCGGCCTGGACTCCAGCCGGGCGAGCCCGTTCCAGGCCAGGTTGACCAGGTGCGCCGCGACCACCTCGCGCTTGGGTTTGCGCACCTCCAGCCACCACTGCCCGGTCAGGGCCCACATGCCCACCAGGGCCTGCGCGTACATGGGGGCGAGTGCCGGGTCGTAACCGCGTTCGGCGAACTCGTCGGCCATGATGTGCTCGACCTGGCTGGCGATGTCGTTGATCAGGCTGGCGAAGCTGCCCGTCCCGGAGGCCACGTGCGAGTCCCGGGTCAGGACCCGGAAGCCCACGGTGTTCTCCTCCACGTAGCGCAGCAGCGCCAGCGCCGCACGCTCGATCTTGTCGCGCGCGTGGTCGGCGGTGAGGGCCTCGCCCATCATGTCCAGGAGGGCCCGCATCTCCCGGTCGACGACGACCGCGTAGATGCCCTCCTTGCCGCCGAAGTGCTCATAGACCACGGGCTTGGACACACCGGCCCGCGCGGCGATCTCCTCGACGGAGGTCGCGTCGAACCCCCGCTCGGCGAACAGCTCCCGGCCGATCTCCACAAGCTGTTGCCGACGCTCCTTGCCCGTCATGCGCTTGCGGCGCACGCGGGTCCCCTGCTGGCTGTCGGCTGCTCCCATGATGGCTACTGATCCTAGATGCTGACCCGCTTGGCGGCGAGTCGTTCCGCGTTCGGCCAGCGGACCTTGGTCGCCCAGCCGAACCGCTCGAAGATCCAGATGATCCGGGCGGAGATGTCGATCTGCCCCTTGAGCACGCCGTGGCGGGCGCAGGTGGGGTCGGCGTGGTGCAGGTTGTGCCACGACTCGCCGAAGGACGGGATGGCCAGCCACCACACGTTGCGGGAGCGGTCGCGGACCTCGAAGTTCTCCTCGCCGATGGTGTGGCAGATGGAGTTGATCGACCAGGTGACGTGGTGCAGCAGGGCGACACGCACCAGGCTCGCCCAGAAGAAGGCGGTGACCGCGCCCCACCAGGACATGGTGACCAGGCCGCCGATGAGCGCCGGGGCGGCCAGGGAGAAGAGGACGATCGGGACGAAGAGCTTGTCGACGAGGACGACGTCCTTGTCCTTGAGCAGGTCGGGGGTGAAGCGGCGGGGCGAGGTCTTCTTCTCGTCCAGGTACATCCACGCCATGTGCGCGTAGTACAGGCCCTTGGCGACGGACTTCCAGTCGTCGCCGAAGCGCCACGGGGAGTGCGGGTCGCCCTCGGCGTCCGCGTACTTGTGGTGGCGGCGGTGGTCGGCCACCCACTTGATGACGCTGCCCTCGATCGCCATGCTGCCCGCGACCGCCAGCGCGATGCGCAGGGGGCGGTTGGCCCGGAACGAGCCGTGCGTGAAGTGGCGGTGGAAGCCGACCGTGATCCCCAACCCGCTGATCACGTAGAAGACCGCGCCGATCGCGATGTCGGTGAGGGACAGGCCCCAGCCCCAGAAGAACGGCACGGCGGCCAGCAGGGCGATCAGCGGGATGAACACGAAGGCGAAGACGGTGTAGCGCTCGGCCTTGCCGCGCGGTTCCGGTTCGTACTCGGGGATCGCCTCACGTTTGGGGGCGCTGGTCGGTGCCTCTGGCGCTGCGGTCATGTCTGCACACCTCGTCAAGGGAGTGTCGTCGAAGTCGGGGCGGTGTCCGAGAGGCACGAGGCACCCCCGCTGACGGCCCAACCTATTCCTACGTAACCGTAACCTACGAGCCCGTAGGTTTGGCAAGCCCCCCGACGGAGGCGCTATGTTGGTGCCGAGCGTCTGGGTGTGCAGGGATCACGCCCGGTGCGTTCCCGGATGATGTAATCGGCAGCATGTGGGGTTTTGGTCCCCATCGTCCAGGTTCGAGCCCTGGTCCGGGAGCAGTCCGTCCCAAGCCCGGCCGAGCGCCGCGCGCCCCTCGGGAGCGCGCCCCGGCGACCCCCGGGCGCCAGCGCGTCCGCGCGGATCGCGCAGCTCCTCGTGCCACGCCCCCGTGAGGCGGCCGTGACGCGCATGTATCCTTCCCATGTCGGCCGCTGGATCATCCGACGGCCGCCCGTGCGGCACGCGGGTCGGGCCGCCGAGGGGTGAGCCGACAGTTCAACCGCCAGCTATTCACGAGGGGTCTCCTTCAGTGAGCGTGAACCGCCCGGCTGCCGTCATCGTCCTCGCGGCGGGCGAGGGCACCCGAATGAAGTCCAAACTTCCCAAGGTTCTGCACGAGATCAGCGGCCGCAGCATGCTCGGACACGTGCTCGCCGCCGCCCGCGACCTCGCCCCGGAGCACACCGTGGTCGTCGTCGGTCACGCGCGGGAGCGGGTCGCCCAACACCTGGAGCAGGTCGCCCCCGAGGCCACCACCGCCGTCCAGGAGCAGCAGAACGGCACCGGACACGCCGTGCGCATGGCGGTCGAGGACCTCGCGGGCCGGGGCGTCACGCTCACCGGCACGGTCGTCCTCACCTGCGGTGACACGCCCCTGCTGCGCGGATCGACCCTCGTCGAGTTGGTCGCCGCGCACGAGAAGGAGGGCAACGCCGTCACCGCGCTCTCCGCGCGCGTCCCCGACCCCCACGGGTACGGGCGCATCGTCCGCGCCGCCGACGGCGCGTTCACGGGGATCGTCGAGCACGCCGACGCCACCCCCGAGCAGCACGCGATCGACGAGATCAACTCCGGGATGTACGCCTTCGACGGCGCCCTGCTGTCCACCGTCGTCCAACGCCTGTCCACGGACAACGCCAAGGGCGAGGAGTACGTCACCGACGCCGTCGCCCTGCTGCGCGGGGACGGGCACCGGGTCGGTGCCTGGACCGCCGGCGACTGGCACGAGGTCCAGGGCGTCAACGACCGGGTCCAGCTGTCCGAGGCGCGCCGCATCCTCAACGGCCGTCTGGTCGAGGAGCACATGCGTTCCGGCGTGACGGTCGTCGACCCCGCCTCCACCTGGGTCGACGCCCAGGTCCGGATCGGCCGCGACGCCGTGCTGGAGCCGAACACGCGGCTGCGCGGCGCGACCGTCGTCGGCGAGGACGCCGTGGTCGGCCCCGGCGCGACGCTGACGGACACCGTCGTCGGCGAGGGCGCGGCCGTGCGCGAGACCACCGCGGACCGGGCCGAGATCGGCTCCGGGGCCGACGTCGGCCCCTACACCTACCTCCGGCCGGGCACCCGCCTGGCCGAGCGGACCAAGGTCGGTGCCTTCGTCGAGGTCAAGAACTCGACGGTCGGCACCGGCACCAAGGTCCCGCACCTGACCTACGTCGGAGACGCCGACATCGGCGAGGGCAGCAACATCGGCTGCTCCACCGTGTTCGTCAACTACGACGGGGTCAACAAGTCCCGGAGCACCATCGGCGACCACGTGCGCATCGGCAGCGACAACACCATCGTCGCTCCCGTGAACGTGGGCGACGGCGCCTACTCCGGGGCCGGGGCCGTGGTCCGGGACGACGTTCCGCCGGGTGCCCTGGCGGTCTCCGAGGGGCACCGCCAGCGCAACGTCGAGGGGTGGACCCAGCGCAAGCGCCCGGGTACCGCGTCCGCGGAGGCCGCGGAGCGCGCCCGTCAGCGCAGAGCAGACAATTCCGATAAGCAGTAACCGTGGGGGAGAAGTACGTGAGCGGGATGAAGGCCACCGGGCAGAAACAGCTGATGCTCTTCTCGGGGCGGACCCACCCCGAACTGGCGCAGGAGGTCGCGAAGGAACTGGGGATCGACGTGGTCCCCACCCGGTTCGACACCTTCGCCAACAGTGAGATCTTCGTCCGCTACCTCGAGTCCGTCCGCGGCTGTGACGCGTTCGTCCTCCAGTGCCACTCGGCGCCGGTCAACGAGTCGATCATGGAGCAGCTGATCATGGTGGACGCGCTCAAGCGCGCGTCCGCCAAGCGGATCACCGTGGTCACGCCGTTCCTCGGGTACGCCCGCCAGGACAAGAAGCACCGGGGCCGCGAGCCCATCTCGGCCCGCCTGATGACGGACCTGTTCCGCACCGCGGGCGCCAACCGCATGATGGCGGTCGACCTGCACACCGACCAGATCCAGGGCTTCTTCGACGGTCCGGTGGACCACCTGTTCGCCCTGCCGATCCTGGCCGACTACGTGGGCGACAAGGTCGAGTCCTCCGAGATCACGGTGGTCTCGCCCGACGCGGGCCGGGTCCGCACCGCCGACCGCTGGGCCGACCGCCTGGGCGCGCCGCTGGCGATCATCCACAAGCGCCGCGACCCGGACGTCGCCAACCAGGTGCGCGTCCACGAGGTCGTCGGTCAGGTCGAGGGCCGCACGTGCGTGCTGGTCGACGACATGATCGACACCGGCGGCACCATCGTGAAGGCCTCCGAGGCCCTGTTCGAGAACGGTGCGGAGAAGGTCATCGTGGCCGCCACGCACGGTGTGCTGTCCGGTCCGGCGGCCGAGCGCCTCCAGAACTCGCGGATCTCCGAGGTGATCATCACCAACTCGCTTCCGGTTCCGGAGGAGCGCTCGTTCGACAAGCTCACCCAGCTGTCGATCGCGCCGCTGATCGCCCGCGCCATCAGCGAGGTGTTCACCGACGGTTCGGTGACGAGCCTGTTCGAGTAGCCCGGGCGCGGGGCCCTCGGCCGAGGCCGTCGCCGCCCGCCGCCCGGGGCGGAGAGCCTCCGGCTCCCGCCGCCGTTACCGACCGCTGGCCTTCCCCGGCTCCTCTGCTGGCGGGCACCCGTGAATGCGGGGTGTCCGCCAGCGGGCCGTGTACGGAGTCGTCGGTGAAGCCAGTAGACTTGACCGAGTGTCCCCGTGCCCAGGCGGAGCCCCTTCGGCTGCGCAGGATCGCGCGGGCAGGGGTGTGCGACGAGTGTTCCCGGGCCGGGCGGGTCCGGTGGCAGCTCGCCGGGCACGCCTGGAACCACGGCGGCCGTGTCCCCACGTGGGTGACCCCGCCGCTTTCCCCGCTCAGTGCGGGAATCGTCGTACTACTGGAGTCGTGTTCCCCGTGCTGCGGGGTTGAACCCGAGGAGTTTTGTCGTGTCCGAGGTACGAATCGCTGCCGAGCCCCGCACGGAATTCGGCAAGGGCGCCGCTCGGCGCGCCCGCCGCGCGGGTAAGGTGCCGGCCGTCCTCTACGGCCACGGCACCGAGCCCCGCCACCTCAACCTGCCGGGCCACGAGCTCATGCTCGCCCTGAAGACCCCCAACGTCCTGATCCGTCTCGACGGCCTGGACCAGGACAACCTCGCCCTCCCCAAGAGCGTCCAGCGCGACGCCATCAAGGGCTTCCTGGAGCACGTCGACCTGCTGGTCGTCGCCAAGGGCGAGAAGGTCGAGGTCGCCATCCACGTCGAGCTCACCGGTGAGGTCAAGGCCCCGGGCGTGCTCAACCAGGAGCTCGTCGAGGTGACGGTCGAGGCCGAGGCCACCCACATCCCCGAGGGCGTCACCTTCGACGTCGAGGGCCTGGAGATCGGCGCCACGCCGACCGCCGCCGACCTCAAGCTGCCCGCGGGCACCACCCTGGTCACCGACCCCGAGTCCATCCTGCTCACCGTCTCCGCCCCGCGGGTGGAGGAGGGGGCCGGAGCCGAGGCCGGGGAAGGCGCCGAGGAGGCCGCCGCCGAGTAGGCGGTCCACCGCACAGTCATCGCGTCCGAACGCGCGGTTCCCCGGCGGGGGGCCGCGCGTTCGGCGTACGGATAGGGTCGTGCCCCATGGTGGACCTGTTGGGCATGCTGGGTATCAGGAAGAACGAGGACATGGCTGAGGCTGAGCGCTGGCTGGTCGTCGGGCTGGGCAACCCCGGCCCCAAGTACGCGGCCAACCGCCACAACGCCGGTTTCATGGTGGTGGACGCGCTCGCGGCCGCCGAGAACGAGCGCTGGAAGGCGCACAAGGCGCACGCCGAGGTCGTGGAGACCAGGCTGGAGGGCGCCCCGGTGGTGCTGGCCAAGCCGCGGTCCTTCATGAACCTCTCCGGCGGACCGGTCGCCGGACTGGTGAAGTTCTACAAGGTGCCCATGGAGCGCGTCGTCGTCGTGCACGACGAACTGGACATCGACTTCTGCGCGCTCAAGCTCAAGCGGGGCGGCGGCTCGGGCGGCCACAACGGCCTGAAGTCGATCACGGCCTCCCTGTCCGGTCCCGACTACGTCCGGGTCCGCTTCGGCGTGGGCCGCCCGCCCGGCCGGATGGACGCCGCGTCCTACGTCCTGCGCGACTTCTCCTCCACCGAACGGGGAGAGCTCGACCTCAACGTCGAGCGCGCCGCCGACGCCGTCCGGACGATCATCAGGGACGGCCTGGAACGGGCGCAGAACATCTTCCACACGGCGGTCTGAGCCCGCCCGGGCGTCGACGGGTTCCCGGCGGCGGCCGGGAACCGGCCGCGCCGGAGGCGCCGGGCGACCCGCTCAGCCGCGCAGCAGCCGCCACGTGGCACCCGCGGTCGCCTCGGCTCCCCTCCCGTCCGCCGGAGCCGCCGCGTCCGCGATCACCCCGACGAGCGCGCCCGCCAGGTAGGCGGCGTGGGTGCGCACCGGGACGTCGTCGAAGCCGGGCGGCCGGGCCCCCTCCGCGAACCGCGCGGCGAGCACCTGGGCCAGCCGTTCGCGGAGCAGGTGGGAGAACCGGGCGCTGCCCTGGTCCGAGAGCATGCGGCGGTAGAGGACGGCGTCCTGCGCCACGTGTGCGAACAGGTCCACCAGCGGTCCGGGCGGCCGGTCGGCGGGGACGTCGAGCGGGCACAGCGCGGTGCAGCGCGCGACGTGGGCGACGGCGCCCTCCATGGTGTCGGCCACGAGGGCGTCCAGGTCCGGATAGTGCTGGTACACGGTGGCCCGGTTGATCCCGGCCCGCCGGGCGACGGCCGCGATGGTGAGCGTGTTCAGGTCGTGCTCGGCGGCCAGGCTCCGCAGGGCGGCGCGCAGGCGGTCGCGGGTGCGTTGGACGCGGGGGTCGTCTGGGTTCACGGCACCAGCCTACGCCAGATAACCGACGCATGTTGCTTAAACAACGGGTGTTGTTTATCTTGGCTCCATGAGGATCGAGATCTGGGCGGACGTCGTCTGCCCCTGGGCCTACATCGGCAAACGGCGGCTCGAACGCGCCCTCGACACCTGGGACGGGGAGACCGTCGAGGTGGTCTGGCGCCCCTACCGCATCGACCCGACGGCCCCCGCCGAGGCCGAGCCCCTGGCCGAGCTGCTGCGCGACCCCCTCGTGGACACCGCGCTGCGGGCCTGCGCGCCCGACCTGACCCCGGCGCAGAACCGGGTGCGGGTCGGTGCGATCGCGGCGGACGAGGGGCTCGGTCCGCGGTGGGGCGCGGCCTGGCGCGTCAGCAGCCAGAACGCGCACCGACTGGCGTGGCTCGCCCTGGAACACGGCGGGGCCGGGCTCCAGGACGCGGTGGTGGAGGGCCTGCTCCACGCCCACTTCGTGGCCGCCGAGGACATCGGCGCGCCCGGCACGCTCGACCGGATCGCCCGCGACGCCGGGTTCCCCGAGGGAGGGGCCCTCCTGCGCGACGGGGCGGGGGAGGAGGAGGTCCGCGAGCTCGTCCTGCGCGGCCGGGCCGTCGGCGTGCGCACCTCCCCGAGCTTCGTCGTGGGCGGCCGGGCCCTGGCCGGGGCCCAGGAGGGCGACGCCGTCCTGGAGTTCGCCGCCGACGCGGCGGAGGCGGAGCGGAGCCGGGGCCGGTCCCTGCCTCCGGAGGTCGAACGGCTCCGCCAGGCCGAGTCGCTGCTCGCGGCGGCCGACCCGCTGGGCGCGCTCACCCTGCTCCGGCCGCTCATGGCCGAGCACGGGCGGGACCGCGGCCTCCGACTGCTCGCGGCGCGCTGCCACTACCGGGCGGCGGCGCTGGTGAGCGCCCGCGGCGTCCTGGAGGAGCTCGTGGCGGAGGCGCCCGACGACGGCTACGCCCACCTGCTCCTGGGGCGCGTGCTCCAACGGCAGGGGGAGCGGGAGCTGGCCGGGCCGCACCTGCGGTTGGCCGCTGCCCTGACCCCCGAGTACGCCGTGTCCTGACGGGCCTCCCGCCGCGGGCCGCCGCCCGGGGCGGGAGGTTTCGGTCTCGACCAAGACACGTTCTTGGGACGACCCGGACCAGCTTCACCAACAAGCCGACACGTCACGCGACTTCTCCACTACTTTTGGTTACTGTTCGGGTCGACGGTCCATGTCCGCCGCCCGACCCCACACCCCGCACCCACCCTTTCGCATGGGCCCCGAGGCGCCAGGTGTGGTGACTCATGGTGAGGTTCTCAGGACGCGTAGTGCCCTTGGGGGGAAGTGTGGTCACAACCAGCGGGGTGGAGCCCGCCCAGGATCGGATCGCCCGGCCGACCGGCGCGGAGGGACTCGACACCGAGGCGCGCGGCCGGTCGTGGACGCGTCCGTACGTGGCGGGGCTGGTCGCACTCGACCTGGTCGCCGCCACCGTGCCGGCCCTCGGCGGAACCGCCGTCCGGTTCCAGGACTCCGTGCGGGTGCCGGAGGCCGTCCCCTACCTCCAGCTCTCCCTGCTGCTCCCGGTGGTGTGGGTGGTCTTCGTCTGGCTGGGCGGCGGCTACGAGCGCCGCTTCCTCGGGATCGGGACCGAGGAGTACCGCCGGATCGCCGTCGCCGGGGTGTTCCTGGCCGCCTCCCTGGCGATCAGCGCCTACGCGGTCGCCTTCGACCTGTCGCGCTGGTACGCCCTCGCGGTCCCGCCGCTCGTCGTCGCGTCGAGCCTGGCCCTGCACTACGCGCGCCGCAAGGCCCTGCACCGGAGCCGCCGCTCCGGCCGGTGCATGAGCGGGGTGGTGGTCGTCGGCTACCGCTGCGCCGCCCGCGACCTCATCCGCCGCTTCCGCGGGGAGATCTACCACGGCATGCGGGTGGTCGGGGTGTGCCTGCCCCCCGAGGAGACCGGCGCGCGGGGGAGCGGCCCCGACACCGTGGAGGGCTGCCCGGTCCTGGGTACCTTCGCCGAGGCCGCGGAGGCCGCCAGCCTCGTCGGGGCCGACACCGTGGCCGTGCTGGCCTGCCCCGAGATGGACGGCGTCGAGCTGCGCCGGCTGGCGTGGGCGCTGGAGAAGAACGGCACCGACCTCATCGTCGCCTCCGCGCTCATGGAGGTCGCCGGTCCGCGCACCTCCATCCGCCCGGTCGCCGGGCTTCCCCTCCTGCACGTGGAGCACCCCGAGCTGGAGGGAGGGCGCCGTCTGCTCAAGGGGGCCTTCGACCGCTGCGCCGCTGCCCTCGCGCTGGCCCTCCTCTCCCCGTTGTTCCTGGTGCTGACCGTGCTCATCCGTTCCGAGGGCGGCGGGCCCGCCCTGTTCACCCAGACGCGGGTCGGCAGGGGTGGCGTCGAGTTCACCGTGTACAAGTTCCGTACCATGGTGGTCGGGGCCGACGCTCTGAAGAAGATGCTCAGGCCCCGCAACGAGCACGACGGGGTGCTGTTCAAGATGCGTCGCGACCCCAGGGTGACGCCCGTGGGGGCATGGCTGCGCCGGTACTCGCTCGACGAGCTTCCCCAGCTCGTCAACGTGGTCCGGGGGGAGATGTCGCTTGTCGGCCCCAGGCCGCCGCTGCCGGAGGAGGTCGCCCAGTACGGGCACGACGTCCGACGCCGGCTCGTGGTCAAGCCGGGCATGACGGGTCTGTGGCAGGTCAGCGGCCGATCCGATCTCTCCTGGGAGGAATCGGTCCGCCTGGACCTGAGGTACGTGGAAAACTGGTCGCTGACGTTGGACATCCAGATCCTGTGGAAGACGTGGTCAGCGGTGATCCGTGGGGCGGGAGCTTACTAGCCGGTGAAGAGCATCAGAAACGATCATGAGGTGGCCCGGGACCTGGCGACCGAGGCGGGCCAGCTCCTGCTGCGGCTGCGCGCCCGGCACGGGTTCGCCGAGCCCGACGTGCTGCGGACCCTGGGGGACAGGACCTCCCACGAGTTCCTCTTCTCCGCCCTCGGGCGGCTGCGTCCCAGCGACGCGGTGCTCTCCGAGGAGGGCGCGGACGACCTGTCACGGCTGCGGGCCCGGCGCGTCTGGATCATCGACCCGCTGGACGGCACCCGGGAGTTCGCCGAGGCGGGCCGCACCGACTGGGCCGTGCACGTGGCCCTGTGGGAGAACGGCGACCTCGTCGCGGGCGCCGTCGCCCTTCCCGCCCAGGGCAGCACCGTCTCCACGGTCGACCCGCCGTGGCTGCCGAGCGAGCGCCCCGGAGACCAGCGCCTGCGCATCACCGCGAGCCGGTCGCGGCCGCCCGCCTTCGTGCAGCGCATGGCCAACCAGCTCGGCGCCGAGGTGATCCCCATGGGGTCGGCGGGGGCGAAGATCTGCGCCGTCCTGCTGGGCATCGCCGACATCTACGTGCACGCGGGCGGCCAGTACGAGTGGGACAGCGCCGCGCCCGTCGCGGTCGCGCGCGCCGCGGGCCTGCACACGTCGCGGATCGACGGTTCGCCGTTGCGCTACAACGTGGCCGATCCGCTACTCCCCGATGTCCTTGTATGTCGATCGGAATTGTCGGGTATGTTGTTGGCAAGCATCCGCGACGGTGCGGACCTGGACAGCGCGGGGCCGCACGCGGGGGGCTGACCGAAGGGGGCCCTCCGCCGTCGGCCGTGTCGGTATCACAAAGGCGGATTCATGGGTCAGTCCAGTCAGCAGGCGCCCGGGCGCTACCAGCTCTCCCAGCTCGACGTGCTGGAGGCCGAGGCGATCTTCATCATGCGCGAGGTGGCCGCGGAGTTCGAGCGGCCGGTGCTGCTCTTCTCCGGCGGCAAGGACTCCATCGTCATGCTCCGCCTCGCGGAGAAGGCCTTCTGGCCGGGCGCCATCCCCTTCCCCGTGATGCACGTGGACACCGGCCACAACTTCGACGAGGTGATCGAGTTCCGCGACCGCCGCGTCGCCGAGGCGGGCGTCCGGCTGGTCGTGGCCTCCGTCCAGGAGCAGATCGACGCGGGCAAGGTCGCCGAACCCACCGGGCGCTGGGCCAGCCGCAACCGGCTCCAGACCTCCGCACTGCTGGAGGCCATCGAGGACCACGGCTTCGACGCGGCCTTCGGCGGCGCCCGCCGCGACGAGGAGAAGGCCCGCGCCAAGGAGCGGGTGTTCTCCTTCCGCGACGAGTTCGGGCAGTGGGACCCCAAGAACCAGCGCCCCGAGCTGTGGAGCGTGTTCAACACCCGCATCGAGCGCGGCGAGCACATCCGGGTCTTCCCGATCTCCAACTGGACCGAGTTGGACGTGTGGAGCTACATCCAGCGCGAGCGGCTGGAGCTGCCCTCCATCTACTTCGCGCACGAGCGCCGGGTCTTCGAGCGTGACGGCATCCTGTTGGCCGACTCGCCCATCATCCAGCGCGACGAGACCGAGACCGTCTTCGCCGAGACCGTGCGCTACCGCACCGTCGGCGACCTGACCTGCACGGGTGCGGTCAAGTCCACGGCGGTGGAGCTGGACGACATCATCGCCGAGATCGCCGCGACCCGGATCACCGAGCGCGGACAGACCCGGGCCGACGACCGTGCCAGCGAAGCCGCCATGGAGGACCGCAAGCGCGAGGGCTACTTCTAGTCGGGCCGCGCCGCACGCTCCCACCCCTTCGACCCTGGACCAGGCAAGCATGAGCAACGACATCCTGCGGTTCGCCACGGCGGGCTCCGTCGACGACGGCAAGAGCACCCTGATCGGCCGACTGCTGTACGACTCCAAGTCGATCTTCGAGGACCAGCTCGACGCGGTCGAGCGCACCAGCGCCGCCCGCGGCGAGGAGCAGACCAACCTGGCGCTGCTCACCGACGGCCTGCGCGCCGAGCGGGAACAGGGCATCACCATCGACGTGGCCTACCGCTACTTCGCCACGCCCAAGCGCACCTTCATCATCGCGGACACCCCGGGCCACATCCAGTACACCCGGAACATGGTCACCGGCGCCTCCACCGCCGACCTGGCGATCATCCTCGTGGACGCCCGCAAGGGCCTTCAGGAGCAGAGCCGCCGCCACGCCTTCCTCACCTCCCTGCTCCAGGTCCCGCACCTGGTGCTGGCGGTGAACAAGATGGACCTGGTGGACTACTCCCAGGACCGCTTCGAGGAGATCAAGGCGGAGTTCGCCGACTTCGCGAGCAAGCTCGACGTGTGCGACCTCACCTTCGTGCCGCTGTCGGCGCTGCACGGCGACAACGTGGTGAGCCGCTCGGAGAACATGCCCTGGTACACCGGGCCCTCCCTGCTCCACCACCTGGAGAACGTGCACATCGCCTCGGACCGCAACCTGATCGACGCGCGCTTCCCGGTGCAGTACGTCATCCGGCCGCACAAGTCCGACGACCCCGAGCTGCACGACTACCGGGGCTACGCGGGCCAGCTCGCGGGCGGCGTGCTCAAGCCGGGCGACGAGGTCACCCACCTGCCCTCGGGGCTGAGCACGCGTGTGTCCAGGATCATGACCGCCGACGGCGAGGTGGCCGAGGCCTACTCGCCGATGTCGGTCACCCTCCTCCTGGAGGACGAGATCGACATCTCGCGGGGCGACATGATCTGCCGTCCCAACAACACGCCGAAGGTGTCGCAGGACATCGAGGCGATGGTGTGCTGGATGACGGACGCGCGCAAGCTCACCCCGCGCTCCAAGCTCATCGTCAAGCACACGACGCGCACCGCGAAGGTCGTGGTCAAGGACCTGCGCTACCGGCTCGACGTGAACTCGTTGCACCGGGACGAGGAGGCCGACCACCTGGCGCTCAACGAGATCGGCCGGGTGCGTCTGCGCTCCACCCAGCCCCTGTTCGTGGACGAGTACGCCAAGAACCGCCAGACGGGCGGGTTCATCCTCATCGACGAGGCCACCAACGCCACGGTCGCCGCGGGGATGGTCGTCAAGGCCGACTAGGGCGGTGTGCGTTCCCGGGCCCGTCCCGCGGCACCCTGTCGGCGTCCCGACGACGCACCTGCCGGGGCGACCGTTCCGGAAGGGAGTCCGTGACCGGGGCCGCCTCCGGGCGGCCCCTCCGCGCGTGCCGGATGCCGGTATCCGGACACCGTGACCTCTGAGGACTCAGAAGTTCACAATGAACACAAGGTTTACATTCGGCAACGCATGAGTCATCCTTGGGGCATCAGTGCAGGTGAGACCGGTGTCCTTGGCCCAAGTGGCGCGTCGCACGCCCCACCGCCGATCGGCACCGAGTCCTGTTCGAAGGAACGGCGTGATGCCCTCCACCGCAAAGGTCGACCCGTCTCCCCTCCCCGCCGCCGGGGAGTTCGTCGAGGAGGACCCGGGTACGCCCGCCTCCGCCGGTGAGACCCACCGTCTCCCCGGTGTCCTGGCCAGCGCGTCCAGCGCCCGCCGCGTGGTGGAGCAGTTCCTGTTCCGCCTGGGCCGCACCGAGCTCGTCGAGTCCGCGACCCTCGTCGCCAGCGAACTCGTGACCAACGCCGTCACGCACGGCCGTCCGCCCGTGCACCTGGACCTGACCTGGTCGGCCGACGGCCACCCCGCCCTGCGCCTCGACGTCCACGACCACGGGCGCATCGCCCTCCACGCGGTGGACCGCCACAGTGACGAGGAGGCCGAGCGCGGGCGCGGGCTCGCCGTCATCGACCACCTGGCGGCCCGCTGGGGTCTGACCCCCCACCCCGTCCACGGCACCCACGCCTGGGCGGAGCTCGTCGCCGCGGGATAGCCCGGTCGCGCCCACGCGGACCCCGACCCCCGAATGTCACGTTTCGACCACGCGTGGTGACTCCACGTCATATCCTGGACGCGTGGATGGCTATCGTCTGGTGTTCGTCGGTGGAATGGGGCGCTCCGGGTCGACCCTGGTCGAGCGGCTCCTCGGTGAGTTGCCCGGGTTCTGCTCGGTCGGGGAGGTCGTGCACCTGTGGCGGCGCGGGCTCCTGGAGAACGAGCGCTGCGGGTGCGGTCGGCCGTTCGCCGACTGCGGATTCTGGTCGGACGTGGGCAAGGAGGCCTTCGGCGGCTGGGACCGTCTGGACGCGCACGGCGTGCTGCGGCTCAAGGACGGCGTCGACCGTACGCGCTTCCTTCCCATGCTGCTCAACGGGTCCGGCGGGGGTGTTCTCGCCGCCCGCGCCGAGCGCTACACCGATCTCTACCACCGCCTGTACTCGGCGGTGTCGCTGGTCAGCGGTGCGCACGTGGTCGTGGACGCCAGCAAGCACGCCTCGCTCGCCGCGTGCCTGCGGTGGCGGTTCGGCGCCCGGATGCGACTGCTCCACGTGGTGCGCGACCCCCGGGCGGTCGCGCACTCCTGGGGCAAGCGGGTCCCGCGTCCCGACGCCTCCCCGGACAGCAGCGAGCCGGAGATGGCGCGCTACTCGGCCGGTCGGGCCGCCGTGCAGTGGATGTCCCAGAACACGACCCTCGACGCCCTCGCCCGCCGGGGCACCCCGACCCTGCGGGTGCGCTACGAGGACTTCGTCGCGGACCCGGTGGCCGAGTTCGCCCGCATCGCCGAGTTCTCCGGGTACACCGGAGATCCGCCCGCGGTGGGGGAGGAGGCCGTTCCGCTGGCGCGCACGCACGCGCTCTCGGGCAACCCGATGCGCTTCTCGGCGGGGGCGGTCGGGGTGCGGCCCGACCACGGCTGGCGGGACTCCCTGGCGCCCTGGCGCCGGGGGCTGGTCTCGGCGGTGACCGCGCCCGTGCGCGGCCGCTACGGCTACTGACACCGAGACGGGCGAGGCGGAGAGCGGTTGGGGGTTGCTTTGCGCCCGAATTATAACGTAAAGTCATTACCCACGAACTCTGTGTAGTTCTGGCTCTGGGGGCACTGACGTGAACAGGGGACCGACACGAGGACTGGCGGCGACGGGCGCGATGCTCGCCGCACTGACACTGGCGGGACCCGGGGTCACCGCCGAGGGGCGGGTGGCACCGCTCGACGACCACTCCCCGCCCACCGACCACCCGCTGCCCGTGGACCGGATCGGCGGGAACACCGCGGCCCTCCTCGGGCTGCCCGCGCCGACCGAGTCCGTGTGCACGGTCTCCGAGATCCTCGAACCCTCCTGCGGGGTGTGGTGGGGCGCCAGCCCCTACGCCGACCGGGTCGAGTCCCTGGAGTCCGCCGTCGACCGCGACATGGACATCGTCTACACCTGGCGCGGTATCGACCAGGCGGACGCGCCGGGGGACCGCGAGCGGCGCCTGGTCGCCGAGGGCCGGTTCGTGCACACCAACATCGAGGCGCGCCGCTTCGAGCGCTCCGGGCACCCCGACATCGCCTACGAGGACATCCTCGACGGCGATTTCGACTCCTCGCTGCGTTCGCAGGCGCGCACGATCGCCGAGTTCGACGTGCCCTACTTCGTCACCTTCGACCACGAGGCCGACGCGGACAAGCGCTACCGCAAGCGCGGCACCCCCGACGAGTTCGTGCGCGCCTGGCGGCACGTGGTCGACCTCTACCGCGAGGAGGGCGCCGACAACGTCATCTGGGTGTGGAACGTGACCGGCTGGCGCGACAACCTCGACCGCCTCCCCGGCCTGTGGCCCGGCAACGACCACGTCGACTGGATCAGCTTCGAGGCCTACAACATGACCGACTGCGACCTCATGCCGCACTGGGACGACGTGCACTCCTTCGAGGACGCCCTGCGGCCCGCCTACGACTGGATCCAGGAGGAGGGGCCCGGCCACGGCATCGACCCCGGCAAGCCGATCATGATCGGCGAGATGGGCACCACCGACATCGGTCCCCGGGAGACGCTGCGCTGGTACGCCGACATCCCCGAGGTCCTGCGGCGGTACGAGCGGGTGCGCGCGGTCAAGGTCTGGGACAACGAGGTCTCCGGCTGCGACTTCCGGATCAACGCCAACGAGTACGCGCGGCGCGGTTTCGAACTGGCCGGACGGGACCCCTACGTGAACCTGCCCGACCGGGTCCGCCGGATGGCCGCCTACGCCCACAGCCGGGACTGAGCGCCGCCGGGGCGTAAACCCGGTGACACGGGCGGCGCCGGTCCCTAGGGTCGCGGCATGGACCAGAACCTGCTGAACGTGGTCGACGTCGAGGCGACCTGCTGGCGGGGCTCGCCGCCACCGGGCCAGGCCAACGAGATCATCGAGATCGGACTGACCGTCGTCGACCTGGCCGAGCGGCGGCGCGTGGCCCGGCACGGCCTGCTCGTGCGGCCCGGCCGCTCCCGGGTCAGCGCCTTCTGCACCGAACTGACCTCGCTCACCCAGGCCGAGGTGGACACCGGAGTGGACTTCGCCGAGGCGTGCCGGTGGCTGGTGGAGGAACACGGGGCCCAGGGGCGCCCCTGGGCCAGCTGGGGCGACTACGACCGCGACCAGTTCACCCGCCAGTGCCTGGACACCGGGACGCCCTACCCCTTCGGGGAACACCACACCAACGCCAAGCGGGTGTTCGGTGAGTTCCACGGCACACGGAAGAAGGCTCCGGGCATGGACCGCGCGCTGCGCATGGCCGACCTGCCCCTGGAGGGGCGCCACCACCGGGGTGAGGACGACGCCTGGAACATCGCCGCGCTGGTCCTCTTCCTGGTGGAGCGCGACGCCTGGCCCGGACCGGCCCCCGGGGACCGGGACCGGTAACGGGCGCGCCCCGCCTAGACCCCCTTGCCCCGCAGGTGGAGGGCGCGAAGCACCCATCCGGCGGGCACCCCGCACACGACGACCAGCGCGACCAGGGCGCGGCCCTCGGTGAGCCGGTGCCGCAGGGTGGTGCGGATCCAGCGCATCGCCTCGCCGCGCCGGCCGGCCGCCGCCTCGGCGAAGGCGATCTGGCCCGCCACCCGCGCGTAGCCGCGCGGCACGAGGGCGAACTCGGGATAGCGCTCCAGCAGCCAGCGCAGCGCCGTGGAGATGGTCCGCCACCGCCCCGCGAAGTGCGACTTGCGGTGCCACAGGACCCGCACGCCCGGCTCGGGCAGGTTGCGCACGGGCCTCCGGCGCGCCAGCCGCAGCAGGAGTTCGTAGTCCTCCGCGTAGCTGCCCGGGATCTCCTCGCTCACCGTCCCGCAGCCGTCGATCATCGCCCGGCGGCGGATGAGGAAGGTCGACGGGTGCAGTTCGGTCAGCCGTGAACCGAGCAGGTCGCCGAAGGTGACCGTGGTGCGGTCCAGGATCCGCTCGGCCTCGACCCGGTCGTAGACCACCCGGATGCCGCAGCACACCAGCTCGGTGTCCGGCTCGGCCACCATGACCAGCACCTGGGCGCGGAGCTTGTCGGGCAGCCACGTGTCGTCGTCGTCGCAGAAGGCCACCAGGTCCGTGTCGGCGGCCAGCACGCCGGTGTTGCGCGCACCGGCCAGCCCGGGGGTCAGGGTGTTGGTGACCACGCGCACCGGGCGGTCGCCGCCGTCACGGGCCAGGGAGGCGTCGGGCTGGTCGTTGTCGTACACCACGATCGTGGTGATCCGCCCGGCGTAGGCCTGCTCGCGGATCGCGCGCAGGGTCCGGCGCAGCAGCTCGGGGCGGTCCCGGGTGGGGACCACGACCGTCACGTCGGGCCAGTCGTCACCGACGGGAGCGGTCCGGGACTCGGGCGGGGCCGTGCGGGGGGACTCGCTCAGCAGGTCGATGAGCTCACCGGCGCGCAGCGCGGCGCGCTCGGGGCCGTCGTCCTCGCCGGGGCGGACGTGGAAGTCCCCGGGGGAGGCGAGGGCCCGGTCGATCAGCGCGGCCAGCTGCTGGGGGGTCGAGCACGCGCGGACCCGCCCCGCCTCCTCCAGCCGGTTGACGAACAGGAGCTGGTGATCGTCGACGTGCTCGTCGAGCTCGGGGTCGCGGGCCACGACGATCGGCAGGTGGCCGGCTCCGCGCGCCTGGACGATGGTTCCCGGACCGCCGTGCGTGACCACGACCCTGGCCGCGCGCATGTGCGTGCCGAGCTCCTCTCCCCCGAGGAAGGCGGTGCCCGCCGCGCGCTCGGGCGGGGTGCTGTGCCCGTACTGGACGAGGACGCGCAGATCCCGGTTGCGGCGGGCGTAGTCGTCGGCCCACCGGACCAACCGGTCGAACGCGTGGTGGTCCGTGCCGAGGCTGACCACCACGTCCGGATGGTCGCGGTCGTCGGGGCGCGGTGTCGTGCGGGCGGTCTGTTCGGTCACAGGAGCGGTCCTACCGTGATGGCACCGGGCATGAACGATCGCTGCTCCTCCCACTGGGCGAGGAACAGCCGGGTGAAGGGGCGGCAGAGGCGGGCGGTGAGGGTGGGGGTGTCGAGGCGGTCGTAGACCTCGATGTAGACCGTCGGAACCCGCAGGAACCACGCCAGGACGAAGAACGGCAGCGCCACGCCGGCCCCGGTCGTCACGACCGCGCTGGGGCGCCCCTCGCGCAGGACCCGCACCGCCAGCCACGTGTTGCGCAGGAGGTTGCCCACGTGGCGGGTGGTGGGGTGGAAGGCCCAGCGCACCTCCTCCCCGCCGAGGGCGGACACCGCGTCGGGGGTGCGGAAGGTCACCCAGAGGCGTCGCCTGTCCCGCCACCAGGGCCGCAGGGACAGGAGTTGGGCGAGGTGGCCGCCGCTGGAGGCGACCAGGAGAACCGGTCGAGCAGACATGGAGTCATCATGGCATAACTCAACGTAGTGATTCGGGTGGTGCGGCGAGCCCGAGGTCTCAACTTCGCAGCCGGAGACCGAGATGCCCGCGCAGCAGCCACACGACGGACAGGTGGCCGACGGCTCCGACGGCGACGGAGACCGCGAGCGCCGCCGGGACCTGACCCAGGAGGCCCACCACCAGCAGGGGGAGGGCCGCGAACCAGATGAGGGCGCTGCCCGCGGCGACCATCACCGAGTCCCCGAAGGGGTGCAGGACCACCCGTTCCCGCAGCTGCCACAGCGGTAGCACCTTGCGCACCGCCACGGAGGCCACCAGGGCCACCGCGGCGCCCGTCGCTCCCAGCGCCGGTGCCAGGGCCACGCACACCAGGACGTTCGCGGCCAGTGCCAGGACGTTGTTGACCAGGTTGAGCGCGCTCCGTCCGGTCATCGCCAGGATCAGGTCGCCCATCCCCAGCACGGACCCGACCAGCTGTCCCGAACACACCACCACCAGGGCGGTCACCCCGGCCGCGTACCCGCCGCCGAACAGGCCCATGACCTGCGGTGCGAACACCAGGGCGGACAGGTACAGGGGCCAGGTCAGACACACCAGCCACGCCGTTCCCGCCTGGTACAGCGACCGGACACCCCGGTGGTCGCCGGTCGCCAACTGCTCCGCGAACTGCGGCTGGGCGGCGGCCAGTACCGCCTGGTTGCCGAACTGGCCCAGGACCATGACCCGCGTCGCGGCCGTGAACACCGCCGCGCTCGTCAGTCCGCCCAGCAACGCCACGAGCACCACCCCGCCGCGCTGCACGCCCATCTGGGCGACCCCGGCCACCGCGCGGGGCAGGGCGAAGGACCAGAACACGCGCGGCGGGACGCTCCCGTCGCTCCGGAGGCCGTCGAGGGCCTCCGGCGCGGTGTCCGTCGCTCCGGACGCCGCGCCGTCGTCTCCCCCCGGTGCCGGAGCGGCCCGCGTGAGGAGGCGGCCCAGCCAGAACCACGCCAGCACCCCCGCCGGAAGGTAGGGCCCCGCCCACGCCAGTGCCAGCAGCCCCGCCGACCCCGACAGCGCGACCGCGCCCACCAGCGCCAGCTGGGCCAGCGGCCGGCCGACCTTGTCCACCAGGACCGTCGCGGCCATGTCGTGGTGCGCGCGGGTGGCGGCCAGGGCCGAGTCGACCATGACCGCGAACGGTACGAACACGGCCAGCAGCCGCAGGTAGGTCTCGGCGTCCTCGGTGGCCAGGGCCCCGGCCACCGGATCGGCGAACAGCACCATCAGCACGCCGAGCAGCCCGGAGAGGGCCACGGGCGGTCCCAGGGCGACCCGCAGCAGCCGTCGCACGGCCTCCGCCCGGCCGAGCACGCGCAGGCGCGTGATGAAGTAGACCAGCCCGTCCGGGGCGCCCGCGCCCGCCACCGTCGCCGCGATGAGGAACACCGACGTCGCCGAGAACAGCAGCCCGGCCGCCTCCTGGGAGAAGGCCCGGGTGATCGCCACGATCAGCGCCAGGTTGAGCACGGCGCCGACCGCGGCCCCCGCCATGTTGAGCACACCGCCGCGCAGGACGCGGCTCAGTGCGGCGCCCGCGCGGTCCTCGGTGGCGGTCACGCGCACCACGACGGGGTCCGCCCCCACCATTGGGCCAGCCGCGCGTCGCTCTCGGTGAACCGCTCGGTGAGTTCGGCACGCAGCGGTTCGGGCATCGACGAGCGGCGGCGGGCGTTGTGCCGACCGGGCGGTGTGCCCGGCCCCGGGGGGAGGCCGAGGAACCGCTCGATCCCGGCCAGAGCCCGCGCGGTGCCGTCGAACAGGTCCGCGTAGTCCACGACATGGATCCGCTCCCGACCCAGGTACCGCTCCAGCCGCGCCAGCTGCTCGGCGTACCGGCCGCGTGCCAGGTAGGCGTGGTGCTGGTGGGCGAACGAGTAGTACCCGGGCTCCGTGAGCAGCCGTTCCTCCTCGCCGGACAGCCTCCCCTCCTCCAGGTCGACCGCCCGGGCGAACGGCTCGGACTCGAACCCGCGCGCGCTCTCGTGGGCGTGCGCCGAGTAGGCGCGTTCCACGGGGTCGCGCAGGATCACCACGACCAGCACCTCCGGGAGCGTCCGCGCGATCCGCTCCGCCGCCAGGGGGTGGAACAGGTAGTACGGGCTGGACTCCATGACGCGCACGCGCGGCCGACTCCGGCGTTCCCGCAGCGAGGCGCGCAGCGGGAAGCACGACCGGTACCATCCCACCCCCCGGGAGTACCCGACGTCGAAGAAGTGGACCCCCTTGCGCAGCGTGGGCCCGGTCACCGCGGGATGTCGGGTCAGGGACTTGAAGAGCGACGTCGTTCCCGACCGCTGGGCGCCGCAGATGAGTACGTCGGGCAGGGCACGCGCGGTGCTGGTCGCACCGCCCAGCCCGTCCGCCAGGGGCAGGAGCGCCCGCCGGACGGGATCGGACAGGCGGCGCAGAGCGGCGGTCGGCGTGTCCACGTGCATCACGGAGTCCTTCGCTGGTCGTGGCGGATGGGCCCGTTCCCGGCCGGGGCCGGTCGTGGGCGCTGTGGGGCGGGCCGGTGTCAGCCGGTGTGGGCGGCCTCGTGCGTCGCCCTCTCCTGGAGACCCTCCAGGGCGGGGAGCAGCCAGTCGTCCACGGACGCCAGGTGGCCGCCGCTCTCGGCCTGACGGTCGTACAGGTAGCGGGTGGCCAGGTCGATGAGGTACAGGGCCATGACCGTCGACACCGCGTGCGGGCGCAGCCCCGTCTCGGCGACCAGCGGGTCGCGCAGCAGCCGCGAGCCGCTGTCGAGCCACCGGTGCACACCGGGGTGGACGCCCGCCTGGACGCACTCGTTGAGGTCGTAGTGCAGCGCGTCGAACCCGGCTGGCGCGTCCAGGGTCAGCCGCTCCCAGTCCCACACGAAGGCCCGGCGCGCGGTACTGGCGATGTTCCAGCGGGTCAGGTCGCCGTGCCAGGCCCCGAAGGGGAGGGTCACGTCCGGCAGGCGGCGCAGCGCCGCGCGCAGCGGGGCCGCCTCGGGGCGCGTTCCGAGCGCCGCGATCCGCTCCTCCAGGGCGATCCGGTAGGGGCTGTCGGACAGGCGCCGTTCCCGGACACCGGTCAGCCCGACGATCTGGATCACGCACCGCAGCAGCTGGCGGCGGGTGGGCCGGTCGGTCTGGTCGCCGACCGGCAGGGCCTCCTGGACCAGCAGCGGGTGGCCGTTCCACTCGCCCTCGTAGAGCAGGCGCGGGACCGTCACGTCCCGGAGCCGGGCGTCGGTGAGGTGGCGCAGGGCCCGGATCTCGGCGCGCACGAGGCGCGACGTCAGGTCGTTCACCGCGACCTTGGCGTAGCCGATCGTCCGGCCGCCGGGGGTGAGCAGCAGCAGGACGGGCTTGCGGTTCGCCCTGGGCGGGCCCAGGTGGATGGCGATCGCCAGCTTCCGGTCGAGCGCCGAGGTGAGCGCGTGCTCGATGCCGGGTCCCGCGCCCACGTACAGGCGGTCGCGGAGCAGCAGCGGCGCCAGGCCCGTGGCGAACGCTCCGGTGAGCAGGGCGGCGCGGACCCGTTCGGAGAACGAGTGCCCCTGGAAGAAGGAGGCGATGCCCCGGGTGGCGGCCGAGCGGTCGTGGGCGGGCAGGATCACGCGCGGATTGTGCGCGTTGGGGACCGGAAGGTACTGGTTGCCCCGCTCGTGGCGGACGAGCCGCCGCACACCGCCGTCCCCGGGACCGAGCAGGCCGCCGCACGGCCACAGGACCGCGGCCAGGTCGGTCAGGTAGGTCGTCTCGCCGTTCACCGAAGACCCCCTCTGGTGCGCACGGTGGCCCCGGGCGTCGGCCGCGCGCCGCCGCGCCAGAGCAGGGCGACGGCGACGAGGGTGACGGCCAGCGGGGACATCAGCGCGACGTAGAAGAACATGTACCAGAACAGCAGCAGTACGGTCAGCAGGGCGCCCTGACCCGCGGGGGAGGCCGTGGCCCGGTGGCGCCACACCGTCCACGCGGGCAGGGCCAGGAGGAGCGCGGTACCCACCCATCCGTTGGCGACGAGGGTCATCCACAGCTGACCGGCGTTGCCGATGACGTGCTGGCCGCAGCCGGGGCACTCGGCGGTGGGGCCGATGGCGATCGACTCCGAACTGCCCTCCATCTCCCGCGTCGTGCCCCAGCCCACGACCGGCGACAGGTCGGCGGCGGCCACGGACGCGACGTTGCTCGCGGCCCGGCCGTCGTCGCTGTGCGGGTTGTCGGCGCGGGCGCGCACCACGTCGGCCAGCGGAGACACGGCCAGTACGAGCAGTGCGACCGCGACCGCGACCGCGCAGGCGCCCACCAGGGCCACCCGGCCCCGGCGGAGTGCCTGGACGGCGCCGTAGGCCAGCGACAGCACCAGCCCCGCCCACAGCGCCCGGTTGAGGGAGTGGACGACCGGGACCACCGCCGCCGCGGTGGCGGCCAGGGCGGCCCACCGCACGGCTCCCCTCCCGTGGAGGATCCAGCCGACCACGAGCCACACCAGGAGCAGGGAGATCATGTACCCCCAGATGTTGGTGTACTCCCAGGGCGCCTTGGGGCGGGCCGACTCGTAGCCGAAGATGTCCATGACCTGCGCGGACGCCGGGTGCACCAGGGTCTGGACGTAGGGGTCGGAGGCCAGGGCTCCGGGCAGCAGGTACTCCAGCGGGGCGGTGAACTCGAACCGGGGCGCGAGCATGCCCAGGTAGCCGCCCGCGATCGTGGCCAGGCACAGCACGGACAGCGCCCACACGACCGTCCGCGTCGGCAGTTCGCGCTCGGACAGGTTGCCGACGTAGAGCATGAGGACGGTCAGCGCCAGGTAGTTGACCACGCGCAGCGCGGCCCCCGCGTAGCCTCCGCTGCCCGGTACGGTGCCGGGTACCTCCAGCGGGACCATGGCCAGTCCGAACACGGTCCACAGCAGGAACAGCGCCCACATCCAAAAGCCCGAGGGCAGCCGGAGCCCGACCGTCCGGTGGCGGCGGACCAGTTCCGCCGCCATGGGGACGGCGAACAGCCAGTACGCGAACTGGCCCAGGCCCAGCGCCCACCACAGCGGATACCCGGCCAGCAGCCAGACCACCGGCCGACCGGTGGCCGGGGGCGGGCCGACCGGGACACCGGACCCGGGGAGGGGACGCGGGGCGGTGGGTGCCGCCATCAGTTCCGTGCCCCGACGGTGTCGGCGGCCGGGTCCTGCGTACCGGCTCCGGGCCGGTCGGCGGAGTCCTCCGCCGCGGTGGCCGCGCGCGCCGTGTCGGCCCTCTCCGGCGCCGCGCCCTCCGCCCCGCTCCCGGCGTCACCCGCCTGGTGGGAGGCGCCGTCGTCGGCACGGGGCAGGCGGGGCAGCGCCGCCACCCCGGGGACGGGCAGGCCGAAGCGGGCGGCGGCACAGGTCAGCGACGCCAGGTCGGCGCGACGGGTGCGGCCGAGTTCGACGACCGGGAGCAGCAGGTCGGCCGAGGAGGCCAGGGCGTGGACGTCGGCCCGCTCGGTCGCGGACGGGACGGCGATCACCACGTACTCCGCCCCCTCCCGCAGGAGTCCGAGCAGTTCCGGCATGGCGGTTCCCTGGACGGGTGCGGCGGCCCCGGGGCGGCCGTACCGGAGCACGCGCAGGCGGGGCGCGGACGCGGGGCGCACCTCCAGTCGGGCGGGGTCCTCACCGTCCAGGAGCGCCTCGGCCAGTCCCGGCCCCGGGGGTAGGTCCAGCGGGTCGGCGGCGGTGTCGGCGCAAACGAGCAGGGTGTCCGAGCCGGTGCGGGCGAGGGAGGCGGCCAGGTTGGCGGCGGCGGCCGGACCGGAGCGTCCGGGCGCGGTGGCCGCGACGAGCAGGACGCCGGGGGCCGGGACGCGGGCGCGCACCGCGTGGGCGCACTCGTTGACGCGCTGCCCCGCGCGGTCGCCGTCGCCGAACAGGCCGGGCGCCTTCCGGTCCGGTGCGGTCAGGTCCAGCAGGACCGGGACGCCGCCGATCCGCGCGGTGGCCTCGGTGTCGCGCAGGACCGGGTCGAGGCGGTCGCGCGCGTACGCGAGAAGGAGTCCGGCGAGCAGCCCCGCGGCGACGCCGCTGGCGAGCCACACGGGGACCACGGGGGAGGTCGCGCTCTCGGGGAGGTTCGCGGGGGTGATGACCCGGCCGGGTTCGACGGTCTCCCGGAGCGCGGTGAGCGGTCCGGCCCCGCGCCCGAGCTCGGCGATCTCGGCGCGCAGGGAGTCGGCCTGGGCGGAGGAGCCCTCACCCAGTTCGGCCAGCTCGTCGTAGCGGGCCTCCTGCTCGCCGCGCAGGGCGGCCAGGTGGGCGGCGATCAGGTCGCCGACCTCGGACCCGCGCTGTTCGAGGTAGGCCCCGGCGTAGGCGTCCGCGCCCTCCCTCGCCGCCTCGGGGCTCCGCGCCGTGTACGTGATCTCCAGCACGTTGCTGTTGGGCGGTACGGACAGCGACACGCGGTCGCGCAGCTCGTCGCTGTCGGGCGGGGCGGCGTCGGGTCCGGCGAGGGTGGCGGCGGCCGCGGTCGAGACCTGGTCGGACAACACGACCTGCGCCTCGGTGTCGAGGTTGACGTCCCCGGCCAGGCGGCCGGAGCGTTCGCCGGTGAACTCGGCCATGCCGCTGGGGCGGACCTGGACGGCTGTCGTGGACTCGTAGGTGGGGGGGAGCGCGACCACCCCGGCCGTGGCGAGGACCAGTCCTCCGAGCACGCCGACCCCGACCAGCCGCCAGCGGCGGCGCAGCAGGGCCGTGTACTCCTTCAGTTCCGGTCCGGGCGGGCCAGGGGCGTCGGTGTCCATCGGGTCCTCTCCACACGCGCGTGTGCCACACTTTTAGTGAACGATTGCATACTAAGTGTAGTCCCTTTGGGGGTGCGTGTTGCTTGCGGAAACTGCCGTTTCCGGCGGGGAGGTGCCCGGAAGAACCGGTCGGGCGGCGGTTCCGGCGGCAGGGGGCGACGGGGGTCATCCCACCGCCCCCGGGGGCTCGGACGTGGCCTAGCCGGCGAACACCGCCGACGGGGGAAGGCCGGTGGCGGACTCCCATGCCTCGTCGCACGCCGTCTGCGTGGACACCGTGTGCGCGCGGGCCGAGCAGTCGCGGTAGGCCCGCACCTCCTCGTCGTACATCACGAACACCGAGATCACCGCGAGCGACATGACGATGCCGAGCGTTCCCACCACCACGCTCAACAGGGCACCGGGCGCCTGGGTCTGGTTCGCCCGCGCGGACCGGCGCGCGCGGAACCCCTGGACGACTCCGAACAGGGACAGCACGACGCCGTAGGGCTGGAGCAGCAGGCCGGCCATCCCGAGGAAGAGGCCCCACAGGCCCCCTCGCTCGACCTTGGGCGTCTGCCCGTCGGTTCGGGGTTCCGGGCTGTTGTCGGTCACGGGTTCACTCCTTCGACGCGCCCCGATCGGGCGCCGTGGTCCGCGTCCGCACGCGGACCCTCCTCTGTGGCGGTGGTTCCGGGGCAGGTCCGCGAAGCACGGGCGCGGTCCGGTCCCGGGCGCGCTTGGCCCGGTCCCCGTGGGTCCGACGCTACCCGGACCGATAGGGTGGGAACACGGACGGGCCGCCTCGGTCCGGCCGCCACCCGTCATGACCCCAGGGGCACCGCTCCGCCGGGGACGCGCGGGTCACCCCCCAGCGACGCCCCTGGCACGGCCCGGAACGGGCCCGAGGCCCTGCGGGCGCGCGAACCCCGGATGCTGCGCCGTCCCCCGGCGCCCCCGGACATCGGGAGCCCGCTCCCGCACCGCCTTCTACACACTGGGAGAAGCACATTGTCCGCGCGAGTGGTCGTCCTCATATCGGGCACGGGCAGCAACATGGCAGCCCTGGTCGACGCGGCCCAGGATCCCGGGTACGGCGCCGAGATCGTCGCCGTCGGCTCGGACCGGCGGGGGACCCGGGGTATCGAACTGGCCGGGAAGGCCGGGGTGCCCACGTTCGTCGTCCCCTTCCGAGACTACTCCGACCGAGCCGAGTGGGACACGGCCATGGCCGACCGGATCAGCGAGTACGAACCCGACCTGGTGGTCTCCGCCGGGTTCATGCGCATCCTCGGCCCCGCCGTCCTCGGCCGCCACACCGCGGTCAACATCCACCCCGCCCTGCTTCCCTCCTTCCCCGGCGCGCACGCCGTGCGTGACGCGCTCGCCCACGGTGTCCGGATCACCGGCACCACCATCCACTTCCTCGACGAGGGCGTCGACTCCGGGCCGATCATCGACCAGGTGGCGGTGCCCGTCGAGGACGGCGACGACGAGTCCAGCCTCCACGAGCGCATCAAGGGCGTGGAGCGGCGGATGCTGGTCGACACGGTCGGCAGGCTCGCCCGCGAGGGCTGGACGGTCGACGGCAGGCACGTGCGGTTCGGCCGCACCGAGCACAGCGTCGCGGACGCGACCGACACGAAGGAGCAGCGGTGACCCAGCAGGCCATCAGGCGTGCGTTGATCAGCGTGTACGACAAGACCGGTCTGGAGGAGCTGGGGGCCGGCCTGGCCGAGGCCGGGGTGGAGATCGTCTCCACCGGCTCGACCGCCGCGCGGCTGCGCGACGCGGACGTCCCCGTCACCAACGTCGAGGACGTCACCGGCTTCCCGGAGATCATGGAGGGCCGGGTCAAGACCCTGCACCCGAACGTCCACGCGGGTCTCCTCGCCGACCAGACCAACCCGGACCACGTCGCCACCATCGAGGGTCTGGGCATCGCCCCCTTCGACCTGGTCGTGGTCAACCTCTACCCGTTCCAGGAGACCGTCGCCTCGGGCGCCTCCGCGGCCGACTGCGTCGAGAAGATCGACATCGGCGGCCCCGCGATGGTGCGCGCCTCGGCCAAGAACCACGCCAGCGTCGCCGTCGTCGTCGACCCGGCCGGCTACGACGACACCCTCCGGGCCGTGCGCGAGGGCGGGTTCACCCTGGAGCAGCGCAGGCGCCTGGCCGGGCTCGCCTTCCGCCACACCGCCACCTACGACGCGGCCGTCGCCTCCTGGTTCGCGGGCGCCTACGCCCCCGACGAGGAGGGGGCCGAGTCGGGCTGGCCGTCCTACCTGGGCATCGGCTACTCCCGCAAGGACGTGCTGCGCTACGGCGAGAACCCGCACCAGAAGGCGGCCCTGTACACGGTCGAGGGCGTCCCGCCGGTCGGGCTGGCCGGAGCCGAGCAGCTGCACGGCAAGGCCATGTCCTACAACAACTACGTCGACGCCGACGCCGCCCTGCGCGCCGCGCACGACTTCGACGCCCCGTGCGTGGCGATCATCAAGCACGCCAACCCGTGCGGCATCGCGGTCGGCGCGGACAACGCCGAGGCGCACCGCCTGGCGCACGCCTGCGACCCGCTGTCGGCGTTCGGCGGTGTGATCGCCACCAACCGCCCGGTCGGGGCGGAGCTGGCCGGGCAGATCGCCGAGATCTTCACCGAGGTCGTCGTCGCCCCGGGCTTCGCGCCCGAGGCCGCCGAGATCCTCACCAGGAAGAAGAACATCCGCCTCCTGGTCGTGGAGAACCCCGGCTTCGCCACGGGCGTGGAGAACCGCCAGATCAGCGGCGGCCTGCTGGTGCAGTCCCGCGACGCGATCGACGCCCAGGGCGACGACCCCGCGAACTGGACGCTGGCCACCGGCGAGCCGGCCGACGAGGCCACCCTCGCCGACCTCGTCTTCGCCTGGCGGGCCGTGCGCGCGGTCAAGTCCAACGCCATCCTGCTGGCCTCCGGGGGAGCGACCGTGGGCGTGGGCATGGGCCAGGTCAACCGCGTCGACTCCGCCCGGCTCGCGGTCACCCGCGCGGGCGAGCGCGTGAGCGGCTCCGTCGCCGCCAGCGACGCGTTCTTCCCCTTCCCCGACGGCCTGGAGATCCTCACCGGGGCTGGCGTGCGCGCCGTCGTCCAACCGGGCGGGTCCGTCCGCGACGAGGCGGTCATCGCCGCGGCCAAGGAGGCCGGGGTCACCATGTACCTCACCCGCACCCGCCACTTCTTCCACTAGGAGCCGACATGAGCGCGACGATTCTCGACGGCAAGGCCGTCGCGAAGGCCATCCGCGGGGACCTGGCCGAGCGGGTGGCCAAGCTGAGGGCCAAGGGGATCACCCCCGGCCTGGGCACGGTCCTGGTCGGCGACGACCCCGGCAGCCACTCCTACGTCCGGGGCAAGCACCGCGACTGCGCCCAGGTGGGCATCGCGAGCATCCGCCGCGACCTGCCCGCCGACGCCACCCAGGAGGACGTGGAGCGGGCGGTCCGCGAGCTGAACGAGGACCCGGCCTGCACCGGCTACATCGTGCAGCTGCCCCTGCCGAAGGGCCTGGACGAGAACCGGGTGCTGGGCCTCATCGACCCGGCCAAGGACGCCGACGGGCTCCAGCCCTCCAACCTGGGCAAGCTCGTCCTGATGCAGGAGGCCCCGCTGCCGTGCACCCCGCGCGGCATCGTGGAGCTGCTCACCCGCTACGACGTGCCGCTGCGCGGGGCCGAGGTGGTCGTGGTGGGCCGCGGCGTCACCGTGGGCCGTCCGCTCGGCCTGCTGCTGACCCGTCGCTCGGAGAACGCCACCGTCACCCTGTGCCACACGGGCACGCGCGACCTGGCCGAGCACACCCGCCGCGCCGACGTGATCGTCGCCGGCGCCGGCGTCCCCGGGCTGATCGGCAAGGACATGGTCCGTCCGGGCGCTGCCGTGCTCGACGTCGGTGTCTCGCGCACCGAGTCGGGCCTGGTCGGCGACGTCCGGCCGGACGTGGCCGAGGTCGCCGGGTACCTGTCGCCCAACCCCGGCGGCGTGGGCCCGATGACCAGGGCGATGCTGCTGGTGAACGTCGTGGAGGCGGCTGAGCGCCAGGCGGTCTGACGACCCTTCCGGACCGGGGCGGTGGCGCGCCCGCGCCACCGCCCCGGCCCGCGTTCGTGCGGCCGTTGCCGAACGCGGGCCGGGGCGACGCGCAGGCCCACCGCACGTACGCGCCGGAGCGGCCCCGTCCTACGCGCGTCCGCGTACGCGAAAGCCCGATCCGGGCCGACGACGCCGGAGCCCCGTCCGTTCAGGATGGTCCGGTATGAGCACCCCGGTACGCGTCGTGTACGACGCACTCTCCCGACTCTGGACCCGGGGCGGCCGCGTCGACCGGACCGCCCTCCTCGTCGCCGGCGCCCTGTTCGCGAGCGGCCTGCTCCACGTGGCCGTGCTCGTGTGGACGGGCGGCCCGTGGACGGGGCCCCTGTCCCTGCGCAAGCCCGCCACCTTCGGCCTCTCCTTCGGACTGACCCTGGCCACGGTGGTCTGGGCCACGACCCTCGTACGGATCCGCCCGGGACTCCGCGCCTTCCTGCTCTGCCTGTTCACCGCCGCCTGCGTGGTGGAGACCGTCCTGGTGGCCACGCAGGCGTGGCGCGGGGTCCCCTCCCACTTCAACTTCGAGACCCCCGTCGACACGGCCGTGACGGGCACGCTCGCGGCCGGCGGCATCGTGATCATGGCCGCCGTGCTGACGTTCACGGCCGCGGTCCTCTCGCGCGGGGCGACGGCGTCCCCGAGCACGCGGATCGCGGTGCGCTTCGGCTTCCTGGCGCTCCTGCTGTCGATGGCGACCGGAGCGGTGATGATCGCCACCGGCGTGGCGGAGGTCAGGACCGGCGATCCTGAGGTCGCCTACACGACGGCGGGCGCGCTCAAGCCCCTGCACGGAGCCGCGATGCACGCGGTACTGGTCGTGCCGGGGATCGCCTGGCTGCTGTCGCGCTCAAAGACGCAGGAGCGCACCCGCCTGCGGTCGGTGTGGGCGGCGGTCGCCGCGTACACGGTGCTCCTGGCGGCGGCGGGATACGTCTCGTTCGCCGCAGGTCCGGTCCTGGACGCGCCGCCGTTCGTCGTGGCGGCCGCCGCGGGCGCGCTCTCCGGGCTCGCCGCGGTGGGCGCGACGGCTCTGTACCGGCTCCGGGGGACCGGCCGCGCTCAGGACGACGGTGGGGAGGGGGGCGTGCGCAACTCCTCGGCGGCCTCCCGGTAGGCCTCGGCGGCACCGGTGACGTAGGCGAGCACCGCCGCGGCCTGCTCGGGGGAGAATCCGGCGATCACCGCGCCCACCTTCTCCCGGACGGCGGCGAGGGTGCCGTCGAGGTCGGCGGGTTCGTGGCCGGTCGGGCTGACCAGGACGCGGCGGCGGTCGTCGGCGTCGCGTTCGCGGCGGACGTACCCCTGGCGCTCCAGGCGGTCGATCATCCGGGTGGTCGCCCCGGTGGTCAGTCCGGTGCGCTGTGACAGCTCGCCGGGCGAGCACGGGCCGTTCAGGGTGAGCAGGTTGAGCGCCTGGAAGTCGGTGGGGTTGAGGCCGGTCCGCTCCGCGGCGACCTGGTGGTAGAGGACGATCGCCGCGACGTAGCGACGGTAGGCGGCGTGCATCGGCTGGTCGGCGGGCGGTTCTTCCCGGGGCGTTGACATCGGCGGGGATCCCTTGGATAGTATCTGCATTGGTGCAGATACTTTATCAGAGCAGATAACCTTGGAGGTCCGACATGACACGCACTGATGCCAGGGCACGGGACGAACGCGCGCTGACCGAGGCGGTGGAGGAGATGTCGCGGGCCTGGAACGCCGGGGACGCGCGGGCCTACGGCGCCTGCTTCGCCGAGGACGCCACCTACACGACGTGGGTCGGAACCACCTACGTCGGACGGGAGGAGATCACCTCCTCGCACGCGGCCCTGTTCGAGACCTTCCTCAGGGGGTCGCGCATGAGGGCGGAGGTCACCCACACGCGCTTCTTCGGGTCCGACGTGGCCGTGCTCACCACCCGGGGAGACGTCGCCAAGGGGCGCGGGCCCGGCAGGCTCACCAAGGCCCAGACGTTCACGATGGTGCGTCAGGGGCAGCGGTGGCTGGCGGCGTCCTTCCACAACACCAAGCGGCGGCCGCTGATGGAGGCGCTCAGCTTCCGGATGGAACCCCGGACCGCGCCCGTACCGGTGCGGTGAGTCCCTCCCCGTGCCCGCGGCGGGAGGAGCCGGGGTCAGCTGGCCCGGCGGGAGGACCCGCCGGCGGGCATCGGGCGGACCAGCCCCAGCGCCACGACCTCGTTGGCCAGGCGGGTTCGGCGGTTCTGCCCCTCGGGGATGCGGAACTTCTGGTACAGCCGCAGCAGGTGCTGTTTGACCGCGGCCTCGGTGACGACCAGGGCCTCGGCGATGTCGCGGGCCGTGGCGGGGGCGACGAAGGCCTCCTCCGACAGCGCGGGCTGGCACAGGGCGGTGAGCACGTCCAGTTCCCGGCGGGTCAGCTCGGGGGCCGCGCCGCGGCGGAGTTCGATGTCGGGGCTGATCTGTTCACGCGGCAGTCCGCCCACCCGGCAGCGCGCCGTGCCGAAACTCACGACGTCGTCCTCCTCCAGCACCCTGCGCGCGATGGGGCGGCCGTTGACACGGGTGCCGTTGCGGGACAGGCCCAGATCGACGACGTAGACGTAGGGTCCGCGGCGAACGAGTTCGGCGTGCAGCAGTGAGACGCTCGGATCGCCCAGCCGGACGTCGGCGCCCTCGCCGCGTCCGACGGTGGTGACCTCACCGGTGAGCTGACGGATGTCCCCGGTCTCTTCGACCCGGAGGTAGGGACCGTCCACGGTGACTCCTCCCGGGCTGGTGGTGTGGCGCGGCCTGCGGGGGTTCGGGTGACGGTGGGGGAGTGGCGGTCGTCGAGTGGTGGCTGCTCGGTCTGCGCGTTGAGTGGGCTTCATGGGGGTCGGTCCTCGCTCACCGTTGCACTCGTCTCAGGTTGGATTACCCGGGTGGTACGCGTTCTACGCGCTTACTCCGGAGTTAGGCGGATACGGCGCGGAAACACACGCGTCTGACCCCTCCGGGCGCGGGTAACGGTCGTAGGGGCCATCCACGGGCGACGTGGCCGATTCCGTGAGCGCTGGGGCGTCAGCGACACGAATGACCGACCGGGCAGTGCGTCGCCGCATCCCGCGCCCAAGCCGAGAAGGACATCGGGAACCGGGTGCCCGTACGGCAGCGGGCCGGGACGCCCGGGCTCGGGAAGGGGCACACGGCCGATCCGGCGTCGAACCACACCCGGCGGGGGTCCCGGTGGAAAGGCGGGCGTCCGCGGGGCGTTCGGGCGGCCCGGGCCGGGAATCCCCGCACAACCCATGGCGGGAGGGGACCCGACCACGGTTCCCCTTCCTGCGGAGAGGGGAGCAGTCAATACAATGGGCCGCGTCTCGTCCGCTCGGGCTGCGGTATGCCCAGGGCGGACCCCCGTAGTCACCTGGTCGGTGCGGCCCAGTGGCGCCGCATGCCCGTGCGGACACGTCGCAGTGTGCCGTGTGGCCGATCTGTGCCGACTGCGGGACGAGCAGGTGGGCGGGCCGCGCGGCGGCCGCCGCCTTCGGATCGGACGGGTCGGACGCGCTGTGGACAAGGCGGGGCAGGCGGAGTTGGCGGACAGGGAAGAGGGCACCCCGGAGGAGACCCCCGGAGAGGGGGAGCGTGCGCCGGAGGCGCCGTCCGACGGCGGGCGCGACGAGGCGGGCGCGGTCCCGGAGCCCGGGCGGGAGGCCCCGGTCCGCGCGAAGGTGCCGTTCTGGCTGGCCCAGGTGCCCTACTCCCTCGTGCTGGCGACCCTGTCCGCCGGGATCATCGTCGTGGCGGCCGCCCACTTCAAGCGCGGCCCGGCGATCATCGCCGGGGCGCTGCTGCTGGCCGCCGCCTTCCGGCTGGTCCTGCCCAAGGACTGGATCGGCCTGCTGGCCGTCCGTCGGCGCTGGATCGACCTCGCCACGTGTGTCAGCCTCGCCGGACTGCTCATCGTGCTGGCATGGGTGGCGCCGCAACTCTCGGCCTAGCGGTGGAATAAGCTTGATGTCGAGATACCGCGACACCGAACAAGCCACCGCCTCCCCGGTATGCACGGATACCGGGCGGGATCAGGGGATCTGACGAGCGGGCGGGGCGGTCACGGCCACGAGCCGCGGCCGCGCGCGGCCGTGTGAGGCGGTAGCCACAGACTGAAGGGACAGCCACACAGCCATGGCCAAGATCAAGGTCGAGAACCCCGTAGTCGAGCTCGACGGCGACGAGATGACCCGGATCATCTGGTCCTTCATCAAGGACCGCCTGATCCTTCCGTACCTCGACATCGACCTGAAGTACTACGACCTGGGCATCGAGGAGCGCGACCGCACCGACGACCAGGTCACGGTCGACTCCGCCAACGCCATCAAGCAGTACGGCGTCGGTGTCAAGTGCGCCACCATCACCCCGGACGAGGCCCGGGTCGAGGAGTTCGGCCTCAAGAAGATGTGGCGGTCGCCCAACGGCACCATCCGCAACATCCTCGGCGGCGTCGTCTTCCGCGAGCCGATCATCTGCGAGAACGTCCCCCGGCTCGTCCCGGGCTGGACCAAGCCGATCATCATCGGCCGCCACGCCCACGGCGACCAGTACAAGGCCACCGACTTCAAGGTCCCCGGCCCCGGTTCGGTCACCATGACCTACACCCCGGCCGACGGCGGCGAGCCGGTCGAGTTCGAGGTCGCCAACTTCCCCGAGGGCGGCGGCGTCGCCATGGGGATGTACAACTTCCGCAAGTCCATCGAGGACTTCGCGCGCGCCAGCCTGAACTACGGCCTGGACCGCAACTACCCGGTCTACATGTCCACCAAGAACACGATCCTCAAGGCCTACGACGGCATGTTCAAGGACGTGTTCCAGGAGATCTTCGAGGCCGAGTTCAAGGAGAAGTTCGACGCCGCGGGCCTCACCTACGAGCACCGCCTGATCGACGACATGGTCGCCGCCGCGCTCAAGTGGGAGGGCGGCTACGTCTGGGCGTGCAAGAACTACGACGGCGACGTGCAGTCCGACACCGTCGCGCAGGGCTTCGGCTCCCTGGGCCTGATGACCTCGGTCCTGCGCACCGCCGACGGCCGCACGGTCGAGGCCGAGGCCGCGCACGGCACGGTCACCCGCCACTACCGCCAGCACCAGCAGGGCAAGCCCACCTCGACCAACCCGATCGCCTCCATCTTCGCGTGGACCCGCGGTCTGGAGCACCGGGCCAAGCTGGACAACACCCCGAAGCTGACGGAGTTCGCCAACACCCTTGAGGACGTCGTCATCAAGACCGTCGAGGGCGGTCAGATGACCAAGGACCTCGCGCTGCTGGTCGGCGGCGACCAGGAGTGGCTGACCACCGAGCAGTTCCTCGCCGCGCTGGACGAGAACCTGGCCAAGCGTCTGGCCTAGGCTGCACCCGACCCGGTCGGCTGAGACCTCGGTCACGCCCGGGCGCCCTCACGAGGGGTCGCCCGGGCGTCGTCGCGTCCGGGGCCGCGCGCGTGTCCCGATCGCCCCGATCGCGCTCCCCACGGGCGGTTTGGCCACTTCGGCGGGCCCAACTTTCCCGGAGTGTTTTCCGTGTTCGGCGCACATGCGGGGGGTGTGGGTGCGAGGATGGAGGGGTCGCGCAGCAAGGCTGAACGCCGGGTGCGACATAGGCCACGCGAGCAGGATTTACACCTTTCGCGAACTTTGACCTATTGTGGAGTCACGCCGGTGAGAACCGGCAGGCCAGAGTGGGTGTCAGCCCCTCTGAGCCACCACGAACCGACGTGCCGGCCGTGCGCCCGCTGGGGGGTAGGCGCGCACAGTACGGAACGTCACGAAGAAGGGCCCGTCGCCTCGTGCGACGGGCCCTTCGCCTTTCCCGCACGGGTTCGGGGCGCGGGGTACCGGGGTGTTCGTCGTCGCTTTCGCCTGGCTCGTTCCTCGCTGGCGGCTCGGCTCCTCCTGCACACCCCGGTGCGCCCCTCGCTGTGTTCGTGCGGCCTCGCGGGCTCGGCCGGGGGTCAGTCCCGCATGGTGCCCTCCGGGATCGGCTCGCCCGCGCGCATCGCCGCGAACATCTCCTCGGACAGCCCCTCGTCCCAGATCACGACCGATCCGACGCCGTCCAGCGTCGGCGTCTGGCCCACGGGGATCGACGTGGTCTGCGTGCCGCCCCGCATCGCCAGCAGCATCGTGGCCATGTGCCGCATGTGCACGTCCTCGTCCACCACGAACGTGTCCGTGCCCGCCGAGATCAGCGGCAGCGCGCGGAACGGGTTGAACATCGTGGAGGGCGCGGAGGCCTTCTCGACCAGCACCGAGAAGAACTCCCGCTGCCGCTGGATCCGGTCCAGGTCGGCCCGCGGGGTGGCACGGGTGCGCACGTAGCCCAGCGCGGTGGCGCCGTCCATCTCCTGGCAGCCCGCGTCGATGTCCAGACCCGCCTTCGGGTCCTCCATCGGCTCCTCCGGGCACATCTCCACGCCGTCGAGGGCGTCCACCAGGCCCACGAAGCCGCCCATGCCGATCTCGACGTAGTGGTCGATGTGCACGCCCGAGGCGCGCTCGAAGGTCTCCACCAGGGCGCTGGGACCGCCGCAGACCTCCTCGCCCGCGTCGTCGGTGCCGCACAGCGCGTCGGCGAAGGAGGCGTTGATCTTGTTCTCGGCGTAGCCCGGGATGGCCAGCTGGACGTAGGAGTCGCGGGGGACGCTGACGATGGTCGGCTCCCCGTCGTCGGGGACGTACAGCACCATGATGGAGTCGGTCCGGCGCCCCTCGGCGTAGCCGGTGGCCATCTCGTCCATCTGCTCCTCGCTGAGCCCGTCCCGGCTGTCGGAGCCGACGATCATGAACGTCGTCCCCGGCTGCCCGTCCGGCCGACCCTCGTAGTCGGTCAGGGCGTCGATGCGGTTCAGCTGCCCGTCCGCCCAGAGGTAGACGGAGGCCGGGGCCACGACCAGGACGACGACCAGGACCGCCACGACCGTCAGCGCGATGTTCCTGACCCGGTTCTGGCGCCGCTCCCGGGCCCGGCGGGCCCTGCCGGTGCCGTCGTACTCGCGCGCCGCGCTGTGCGTGCGGCCCCGGTTCCGCGAGGTGCGCGGCTTCGGTACCGGGCGCCGCGGCGGCGCCTCCTCAGCGGTCGGGACCCGCCTCGCCCCGCCCAGGGTCCGCTGCTCCGACTCGCGCTCGCGGTAGAGCCGTTCGAACTCGTCCGGCTTGTCGGGGTCGCCCGCGCGCCGGAACACACCCGGACTGTCGTGTTCACCGGTCGAGCCCGAGCCGCTCCGGTTCCGTGGGTCTGCCATCGAATCGCCTTATCCGCTCCGCACTGCACGTCGACTGCGTCTGTCCGTCGTGTGTGTGATCGCGGAAACTGTAGCGGGGTTCACTCCGAAAGCGCCGGGCCGCCCTCGGTCCCGGCGCCGACGGCACCCGACGGCGCGCGGGGCGGTTCAGCGCAGCCGGTGGGCGCCCGCCGCGGGGAGCGCGGCGCGGACGCGGGGAGGGACCCGGCCGCGGTCGGTGAACGCCCGGGTGAGGGCCCGTGCGACCCGCTCCGCCCGCTCCTCGCGCACCAGCGCCACGGCGGTCCCCGCCCAGCCGGTCATCCGCACACCGCGCGCACCGGAGCGGGCGGCGGTCTCCGCGGCGAGTTCGACCTCCTCCGGGGGCAGGCCGAAGCCGCGCAGGGACAGGTGCGAGGCCTCCAGGACGGGACCGACCTCCCCGGCCCGGCCCGCGCGCAGCAACCCGACCGCCGCGTTGAGCCGGTGCGTCTCCGTGGCCTCGAACTCGACCCGCTGGCGCAGCCGCCGGTCGGGCAGCTCCCGCAGGGCGGCACGCAGGTCGCCCACGGAACGGAGGGGCCCCAGGACCTCCTGCGCGGACCGGATCGCGTCGGCGTGCACGGCCTCCGGGTCGCGGCGCGGCAGGGCGCCGGTGTCGACGACCAGCAGCCGCAGCCCCTCCGCGGCCAGGTCGAACGGCAGCACCCTGGTCCGCAGGGTCCGCAGGTTCACCCTGACCACGTGCCCCGGTCGCGCCGCGAGCACCGCGCGCTGGTCCGCGTCGGACCCCTCCGGCGGGGGGCCGCCCGCGAGGTCGGCGAGGGCGAGCGCGACCGCCGCCCGCACAGCCGCCGTGCGCCCCAGGGACGCCCGTTCGGGCAGATCCGACCCCAGGAGCACCCGCACCCCCTGACCGGCTCGGAGAAGGCCGCTCCGGCGGGCCTCGTCGATCACCCCGGCCATCGCCCGTACGGCGCTCTCACGGGCCCTGAGCGGCCCGTCCGGCGTGGCCGCGCGCACGCCGCCGTCGGGGGTCAGGCCGACGGCGGCGGTCACACCCCAGGGCAGGGCGGCGTACAGGGCGGCGCCGCCGCTGGCCGCCGTGTGCTCTCCCATGAGCGCCACCCGTCCCGGGGCGTGCCAGACGCCCTCCGCCGCCGTGCCGTACGCGGCGGCGAAGGCCCCCGCCAGCGCGTCGGCGTCCGGGGCGGCTGTCGGCCAGTCCCCCCAAGGCCCCGCCGGACGCAGCCCCAACACGGCACGCCACCGTGCCCCCGTACCCCCCACCTGACAACCTCTCTCACTCGGTGAACACCCACCCACAAGTCTGCCGTCCGCCGCCGGTCCGGGATCTCGCGTGGCGGGTTTCCCCTTTCCGCCCGTCTGGTTACGGTTGCGGTCCACCACGGGAGCGAAGGGGAACCATGCCAGCAGTGCTGGACCGGGCCCGGGACACGGCCCGCCACTACCGGAACCTGGCGATGGACGCCTACTGGGGGCTCCGCCGCAGGAGGCCGGGCGTCGACCACCTGGTCCGCGCCTACGAGCGCTACGCCGACCGCAACGGCGGCCTCCTGGCCGGCGCGGTGACGTACTTCACCTTCCTGTCCTTCTTCCCGCTGATCGCGCTCGCCTTCGCGGCGCTCGGTTTCGTCGTCGCGGCGGGCGGTCCGGAGCTGAGCTCCTACCTGGAGCGGGCCCTGGACGAGGCCCTGCCGGGCCTGTCCGAACAGCTGCCCATGGAGCAGGTCGCCCGCGCGCGCGTGGGCGCGGGGCTCATCGGTGTGCTCGGCCTGCTCTACGCCGGGTTGAACGCGGTCTCGGAGCTGCGCCAGGCGCTGCACTCGATCTGGCTCAAGAGCGTCAAGGACGGGCCGGGGTACCTCGTGCGCAAGGGCGGCGACCTGCTCGTCATGGTCGGCCTGGGGGCGGCCCTGCTGTTCACGGTCGCCTTCACCAGCGTCGCGCAGGCCGCCACGACCTGGTTGTTGTCGTTGGTGGGCCTGGACGGCTCCGTACCGGCCAACCTCACCCTGCGCGCGCTCGCCGTGGTCATCGCGGTGGGCGCCAACTCGCTCATCTTCGTGCTGGTCTTCTCCCTGCTCTCCGGGAGCGGGCGGCCCACCCGGGCGATGTGGCGCGGCGCGGTGATCGGCGCGGTCGGCTTCGAGGTCCTCAAGGCCGCCGCCGCGGTCCTGCTCGCCGGAACCCTGAGCAACCCCGTGTACGCCTCCTTCGCCGTCCTGGTGGGGCTGCTCGTGTGGATCAACCTGGTGATGCGCCTGGTGATGTTCAGCGCGGCGTGGACGGCGACGTGGCTGCCGATGCCGCCCCCCTACACCGGGACCCTGCCGCTGCCCGAGCAGAACGGGCTCCACTGGGCCCGGCGGGCCCCCGCCCCGCGGGAGTCCCCGACGGCCGCCCGGAGGCGGCGCGCCGCCCAGCGGGCGGTGGCCGCCGCGTTGTCACTGGTCGGCGCCGGAGGTGCGGCCGCGGCGGCGGTGTGGGCGCTGCGGAGTCGCGATTCCGGCGGGGAATGAACCTCCTTGACGCACGAGGAAATTACCTCACTCTCCGTTCTCCTCCCGTATGCGCGAGGTGTCGGCAGGGTAGTCCTCCTCTGTCCCGGTTGACCGTTTCACCGGGGCGCACCGACCGCCGACCATGAGACCGTCGGCGACCACCCCCCTCGGAGGGCAGATGGGAATCGCATTCAAGTCGTCCGAACGCGCGACGCTCGGCGTGGAGTGGGAACTCCAGCTCGTCGACCGCGGCACCCGACACCTGAGGCAGGAGGCGCAGGAACTCCTTTCCGAACTCCCGGACCTCAGCGCGGGCGCGGACGTCCCCCCGCTCCGGCACGAACTGATGCAGTCGCAGGTGGAGGTCGTGACCGGCATCTGCGAGACGGTCGAGGACGCCAAACGCGACCTCGCCCGCAACATCGACCGGATGCGGGAGGTTCTCGAACCGCGCGGAGCCACCCTGGCCTGCTCGGGAACCCACCCGATCGACGACTGGCGGGACCAGTCGCTCAGCCCCGGGGAGCGCTACGGGGAGCTGGTCGAGCAGATGCAGTGGCTCGCCCGGCGCATCCTCACCTGCGGGGTCCACGTCCACGTGGGGGTGCGCAGCCCGGAGAAGGCCATTCCCATGGTGAACGCCCTTGCGAAGTTCCTCCCGCATTTTCTTGCTTTGAGTGCTTCCAGCCCATTTTGGAGTGGGCACGACACGGGTCTGGCGTCCGCCCGTTCCGTTGTCTTCGGCGCCCTTCCCACCTCCGGGCCGCCGCCGAACCTGTCCGGCTGGTCGGCTTTCGAGGAATACCTCGAAACGCTTCTGAGGGCGGGTACCATCGCCTCTATCAAGGAAGTGTGGTGGGACATCCGGCCGCACCCGGATTTCGGCACCATCGAGATCCGGATGTTCGACGGGATTCCCACCCTGCGCGAGGTGGGAATGGCCGCCGCGCTCTGCCAGAGCCTGGTCGAGCTGTTCGACCACCAGCTCGACCGGGGGTACGGGCTGCCCAATCCGCCGTCCTGGCTGGTGAGCGACAACAAGTGGCGGGCCACCCGCTACGGACTCGACGCTCGTGTGATCACGGACGGGCACGGAACCACGGTGCCCATCCGGGACGACCTGTACGAGCTGGTCCGCGAGCTGCGACCGGTCGCGGCCCGCCTGGGCTGCGCCGAGGACCTGGACCTGGTCTCCGAGATCCTGGACAAGGGTGCCTCCTACGAACGGCAGCGCGCGGTCGTCGCCGAGGGCGGATCGCTCGACGACGTCGTGGACATGCTCGCCGCCGAGCTCCGGGGCGGCCCCACCCGCGCAGAGGTCAGTGTCGGCGACGGAGCCGGTGCGCGCTGATACGCGAAGAAGAGGGGACCCTCGCATGCAGGGACGTGACCTGCCGGAACAGTTGACCGCTTTTCTGGCGCGCCATGAGCGGGAGTTCACCGGCTTCCGCCGGGACCTGCACATGCACCCCGAGCTCGCCTTCGCCGAGCACCGCACGACGGGGCGGATCGCCGAGCGGCTGCGCGAGGTGGGCCTGAGCCCGCGCGTCCTCTCCCAGGGCACCGGCCTGGTGTGCGACATCGGTTCGGGCCCGGGCCCCCTGGTCGCGCTGAGGGCCGACATCGACGCTCTGCCGATCACCGACGAGAAGTCGGGGGTTCCCTACCGCTCCACCGTTCCGGGCGCCGCCCACGCCTGCGGACACGACGTACACACCACGGTCCTGCTGGCGTCGGCGGTCTTCCTCGCCCAGCAGGACCGCGCGGGTGCCCTCCCGGGCCGGGTCAGGCTGATCTTCCAACCCGCCGAGGAACTGCCCGGCGGCGCGGTCGAGGTGGTCAACGACGGCGCGATGAAGGGTGTGGACCGGATCTTCGCCCTGCACTGCGACCCCCGGCTGATGGTGGGCCGGGTCGGGCTGCGCGTGGGCGGCATCACCGCCGCCTGCGACCAGATCATGGTGCGGCTGTCGGGGCCGGGCGGCCACACGGCGCGCCCGCACCTGACCTCCGACCTCGTCTACGCCATGGGCAAGGTGGTCACCGAACTGCCCGCCGCGCTGTCCCGGCTCGTCGACCCGCGCGCCGGTTTCAGCCTGGTCTGGGGGCGGATCAGCGCGGGGGCGGCGCCCAACGTCATCCCCGACGACGCCGTCGCCGAGGGCACCGTGCGCTGCCTGGACGACGAGGCCTGGCACGCGGCGCCGGACGTGGTCAAGGGCCTGGTCGAGTCGGTGGCCTCCGTCTACGGCGCCGAGGCCGAGGTCACCTACCGCCGTGGGGTCCCGCCCACCATCAACGAGGCCGAGAGCGTGGAGATCATGCGCGAGGCGGTCGGCCTGGCGCTCGGCCCGGAGGCGGTGTCCAGCACCCCGCAGAGCCTGGGCGGGGAGGACTTCGCCTGGTACCTGGAGCACGTGCCCGGCGCGCTGGCGCGCCTGGGCACCCACTCGCCGGACTGGGACGGCCCCATGCTGGACCTGCACCGGGGGACCTTCGACGTCGACGAGCGCGCCATCAGCGCGGGGACCCGCTTCATGGTCACCACGGCGATGACCGCGCTGTGGAACGCCGCCCGGGCCGGGGAGCGGGTGGACGACGAGGCCCTCGCCTGAGCGGTGTTCTCCCGCTCCTCCGCCGCGTTCGGGACCCCGGGGCGGATCTGCCGGATTCTCGGAAACTTGGCGCCGACGTGGGCGGCCGTGTGCGACCCGGGTGGCATTCTGAGAAGTATGAACCACCCACTCACAGTTGAGCAGATCCGGCGGGCGCCGAAGGTCCTGCTGCACGACCACCTCGACGGCGGACTGCGCCCGTCCACCATCGTCGAACTGGCGAGGGAGGTCGGCTACACCGGTCTGCCCACGTACGACCCCGCCGAACTGGGCGTGTGGTTCCGGGAGGCCTCCGACTCCGGCTCCCTGGAGCGCTACCTGGAGACCTTCGCGCACACGACCGCCGTCATGCAGACGCGTGACGCGCTCGTGCGGGTGGCCGCCGAGGCGGCCGAGGACCTGGCCGCCGACGGCGTGGTCTACGCCGAGCAGCGCTACGCCCCCGAGCAGCACCTGGCGGCCGGTCTGACCCTGGAGGAGGTCGTCGAGGCCGTCCAGGAGGGGCTGGAGCTGGGCGAGAAGCGCGCCGCCGACCAGGGGCGCAGCATCCGCACCGGGCAGTTGGTCACCGCGATGCGGCACGCGGCCCGCTCGTCGGAGATCGCGGAGCTGGCCGTGCGCTACCGGGACGCCGGGGTGTCGGGGTTCGACATCGCGGGAGCCGAGGCGGGCAACCCGCCCACCCGCCACCTGGACGCGTTCGAGTACCTGCGCCGCGAGAACTTCCACTTCACCATCCACGCGGGCGAGGCGTTCGGCCTGCCGTCCATCTGGGAGGCCCTCCAGTGGTGCGGGTGCGACCGGCTGGGCCACGGTGTGCGCATCATCGACGACATCACCACCAACGAGAACGGCGTTCCGCGCCTGGGCCGGCTCGCCCAGTACGTGCGGGACAAGCGCGTTCCGCTGGAGATGTGCCCCAGCTCGAACGTCCAGACCGGTGCCGCCGAGTCCATCGCCGACCACCCCATCCGGCTCCTGCACGACCTGCGGTTCCGCGTCACGGTCAACACCGACAACCGGCTCCAGAGCGGCGTCACCCTCTCGGAGGAGTTCGCCAAGCTCTCCGAGGCCTTCGGCTACGGCTGGGACGACCTGGAGTGGTTCACGGTCAACGCCATGAAGTCGGCCTTCCTGCCCTTCGACGAGCGCCTGGCCCTGATCAACGGCGTCATCAAGCCCGGCTTCGCGCAGTTGAAGTGGGCGACGGTCTGATGGACCGAGGGGAGTCCACCACCCACGCCTCGACCTCCTCACGGGTCCTGGCGCTGGTGTGGGTCGTCATCGCCGTCCTGCTGCTGGTCGACGTGCTCCTGCGCGGTGAGGGCCGTTCGGGGTGGGTCGCGACCGCCGTGCTGGTGGCGAGCATCGCCGGGGTGTACCTGGTGTGGCTGCGCCCGCGCGTGGTCTCCACCCCGCGCGGACTGCGCGTGGTCAACCCGGTCCGGGAGACCTTCGTGCCCTGGGCCGCGGTGGTGTGGGTGGACGTGACCGACGTGCTCCGCGTGCACACGCCGACCGGGATCGTGCGCTCGTGGCCGCTGCGCGAGACGAAGCGCGCCAGGGTCCGCGAGAACCTCCGTCGCGACTCGGGGCTGGCCGACGCGCCCGACGACGACGCCGACCCCTCCCGGCAGCGTCCGGTGGACGTGGTCGCGGGCCAGCTGCGAAGGGACGCCGAACGGTACAAGGCCCGCCCCCTGAGCGGTCCGATCCGGGACGTGGCCGAGGCGGGTCCCGCCGCGCTGGGCGCGGAGGCCGAGCCGCAGGCGATGGTGCCGGTCGAGGTGATCGTCATCGTCGCGCTGACGGTGCTGTTCGTCGTGGGGGCGCTCGTCCTGGCCTGAGCGGCGCCTCTCCACGAACACCCTGGTAGGACCCGGTTTCCGCACGTCGCGGGGCCGGGTCCTTGGTCGTGCACCCCGGGGTTGACGCGACCCTCGGCATCTGGTTAGGTAAGGCATGCCTAAGGGAGAGCGTCGGGCGGTCGGGCTTCGCGCGGATGGCCAGCCGCCCGTTTCCTCCCCCGAGGGCGCCGCGCGCGGTTCAACCGAACAGCGGGAAGTAGAGGTGTCCGCCTCGCGAGTCCAACGGGATCTGCGGGGATCCCGCGCGGGCGGGCACCGGGGAAGCACCACCTCCGGCCGCACCACGGTCGGTGCCGTCCACCCCAAGGCCTCGGGGTGTACGCTCGCCACGCCGGTACCGGCCTCGCCCGGTGCGGCCGGAGGAGCCCCAGCAGGATTGCCCCGCGGGTTCGCCCGCGGCAGGCGAACTTCCCGTGGCGCGAGTCAGGAGGCGCTCCGGTGCGTCGCGAGTCCAACGGGATCTGCGGGGATCCCGCGCGGCACCGGAGCCCGTCCTCTCCCGGCGGGCGACGGTCCCGCCCCCCACCCTCTGCCCCTCGGCGGACGCCTTCGGCGCGGTCCCCTCCGGTCGGAGGCGCCCTCCGGGCCCGTCGCGTGTCCGTCCCGCCGGAGGCCGCGTCCTCAGGCCCGGTCGATGACCCGGTGCAGCAGCTCGCCGAGCCGCCGGGACCGCTGCGTGACGACCTCCAGCGCCTGGTCGGACTCGAAGGGCTCCAGTACCGCGCCCATCGCGTCGTTGGTGACGACCGCCAGGCCCAGCACCTCCGCACCCATGTCCACGGCCGCGATGGTCTCCAGGGCGATCGACCGCCCGACCACGTCCGCCCCCGCCTGGCGGAGCAGTGCCAGTTCGGCGGGGGTCTGCAGCTGCGGACCCACGGTGGAGACGTACACCCCCTCCGCGAGCGACGGGTCCACGTCGTGGATGATCTCCCGCAGCCTCGCGCTGTAGGCCTCCGACAGGTCGACGAAACGCGCCCCGGCCAGCGGGGAGCGCGCGGTCAGGTTGATGTGGTCGCGCACCACGACCGGCAGGCCCGGTGCGAAGTCGGCCCGCAGCGACCCGGCCGAACCGGTCAGGACCGCGATCCCCGCCCCGGCGGCCAGCCCGGTGCGCACCGCGTGCGTGGCCCGCATCGGGTCGTGGGTCTCGTACTCGTGGACGCGCCCCATGAACACGACCACGCGCTTGTCGCCCACCCACATGCTCCGGACCTTGCTGGAGTGCCCCTTGGCGGTGGGGGAGACGAACCCGGGCAGCTCGGAGACGTCGAACTCGATGTCGGAGGCGCCCAGGGTGTCGACCGCGCCCGCCCACCCCGACCCGAGCACCACCAGTGCGTCGAAGCTGTCGGCGCCCGCGCGGGACAACAGCTCCCGCGCCGCCTCGGCCGCGAGGTCCTTGGCTGCGTCGGTCGTCTGGGTCGACTGCTCTGTTTCACTCACAAGCCGGATGCTACCGCTGTGTAGTCGGATTGTTCCGGAACGCAACGCAGTGTGTCCGCCGGGCGGAATGGGTGGGCGTCCACCCCGATGGGAGGCGGGGCCGGGGACGCACGGTGACACCGGGAACGCCCCGGGCCACCCTCCGGCGCGGCCGGTTCGCGGCCGTGAAGTGGTGTTCGTCCCATTCTCCGTCGCTGTGGGGCGGCGCACACGTCGTGAGACCGCCCACGGAGGGCGCGGGAGCCGGTTGACCGGGGGCGCCTGCGGTTTGCTCCGGCCGGGATGGACGACAATGGAGGCAAGCGAAAAACCTGGTGGTGCCCTGCCATGCCCGATTTTCGCCCCGGACCGGGAACGGGCGCGGCGGTCCAACCGAAGAGGGAGTGAAGCAGCGTGACGAAGGTCGTGATCATCGGTGGCGGACCCGGGGGCTATGAGGCGGCGCTGGTCGCGGCGCAGCTCGGCGCGGACGTGACCGTGGTGGAACGCGACGGCATCGGCGGCGCCTGCGTCCTCACCGACTGCGTACCCTCCAAGAGCCTCATCGCCACCTCCACGCGGACCACCTACGTACGCGAGGCGGACGCCCTCGGCATCAACGTCCACGACCTCCACGACGGCAAGGCCGAGGTCGAGGTCGACCCCGGGCGGATCAACCCCCGCATCAAGGCGCTGGCCCGAGCCCAGTCCGACGACACCCGCGCCCGCCTGGTCAAGGAGGGGGTGGAGGTCGTCATCGGCGAGGCCCGCCTGGTCGACCCGCACATCGTGGCCGTCGGCGACCAGCGGATCCGCGCCGACGTCATCCTCATCGCCACCGGAGCCCACCCCCGCGAGCTGCCCAGCGCCAAGCCCGACGGCGAACGCATCCTCACCTGGCGCCACCTGTACGACATGGCGGAGCTCCCCGAGAAGCTCATCGTGGTCGGGTCCGGTGTCACCGGCGCCGAGTTCGCCAGCGCCTACCAGTGCCTCGGCTCCAACGTCACCCTCGTCTCCTCGCGCGAGCACGTCATGCCCACCCAGGACGCCGACGCGGCCGAGGTCCTGGAGGACGTGTTCATGCGCCGCGGCATGACCGTCCTCAGCCAGACCCGCGCCGAGTCGGTGGTGCGCACGGGCGACGGCGTCCTGGTCACCCTGACCGACGGGCGGACGGTCGAGGGCAGCCACTGCCTGATGACGGTCGGCATGATCCCCAACACCGAGGGGCTGGGCCTGGAGGAGGCCGGCGTCCGCCTGGGCCGGGGCGGGTTCGTCGAGGTCGACCGCGTCTCCCGCACCACCGTGCCCGGCGTGTACGCGGCGGGCGACTGCACCGGCGTCAACATGCTGGCCTCCGTCGCCGCCATGCAGGGCCGGATCGCCATGTGGCACGCGCTCGGTGAGGCCGTCTCCCCGCTGAAACTGTCCACGGTCGCCTCCACCGTGTTCACCCACCCGGAGCTGGCCGCGGTCGGCGCCAGCGAGGACGACGTGCGCAGCGGCCGGATCGACGGCCGGTCGGTGACGCTGCCGCTCAACACCAACCCGCGCGCCAAGATGAACGAGGTCAGGGAGGGCTTCGTCAAGCTGATCTGCCGCCAGCACACGGGCATCGTCCTGGGCGGCGTCATCGTGGGACCGCGCGCCAGCGAGCTCATCCTCGCGGTGTCGGTCGCCGTCCAGCAGCGTCTGACCGTCGACGACCTGGCGCACACCTTCGCCGTGTACCCGTCGCTGTCGGGCAGTGTCACCGAGGCGGCGCGTTCGCTCATGCTGGCCTCCCCGGAGTAGGGGCGGTCCCCGACCGGGGACGGGAGGGGCCCGCCGGGCGTCAGGCCAAGGACGCCGACGGCGGACCCGCTCCGGCGGGGCGGATCAGTGCCCCCGGGCAACGGTTCGGCACGGACGGCGGGGACACGGGTGCGGGTACGCGGATCGCCCCCGTTTACGCCGATCTCACGGCCGAGCGGGTAGTGTCTGCGGTGTGATCTGTCCCAAGTGCCAGAGCCCCATGCGTACCTACGACCGACAGGGCGTCCACATCGACCGGTGTGACGTCTGCCAGGGCATCTTCCTGGACCGGGGTGAGCTGGAGAGCATCATCGCGGCCGAGCAGCGCCACTACGCGGCGCCGCCTCCGCCGGACCCGAGCGCCCCCCAGCCCGGTTACCACCAGACCCCGCCGCAGCCCTATCCCCAGGCCCCGCCCCGGGGTTACCGCAAGGGCGGTTACCCCGACTCCCCGCGCGGCTACGGCGGCTACCGGGACTCGCCGCGCGGCTACGGGGGGTACCGGGACTCGCCCAAGCCCTACCGCGGCCGCCGGAAGAGCTTCCTGGAAGAGCTCTTCGACTGAGCCGCACGTGCATCCGCTGATCTGTACGCGCTGCGGGGAGTGGAACGAGACCCCGGACACCAGCGCGGGCGAGTCCGTCCTGCGCTGTGCCTCGTGCGGGCTGACCCGGCCGTTCGCGCGCCTGCCGCTGTACTGCGTGTCGGGCCCGAGCGGCACCGGGAAGTCCACCATCGCCGGGCTGCTGCTCGAACGGCTCCGCGACCGCTTCGTCGTGCTCGAACAGGACCTGCTGTGGGTGGGCGGCCTGCGTGACCCCGCCGGGCACCACCGCCTGTTCCGCTCCACGTGGCTGCGCACCGCCGCCATGGTGCAGCAGAACGGGCGGCCCGTCGTGCTGTGCGGGACCGTGGTCCCGCCGGAGTTCGAGCCCCTCCCCGAGCGCGCCCTGTTCACCGACATCCACTACCTGGCGCTGACCTGCGACCCGGACGTCCTCGCCGAACGGCTGAGGGCACGTCCCGCCTGGCGCGAGTGGGACGAGGAGCGGATCGCCGAGACGCTCGACTACGCCGCGTGGGTCGCGGGGGAGGGGCCCCGCCTCGACCCGCCGCTGACCCTCGTCGACACCACCGCCACCGCACCCGGGCGGACCGCCGATGCCGTGGTCCGGTGGGTCGAGGAGCTGCACGCGCGCTCCGGCGCGGCGGCCTGACCCCGGGCGGCACCGCCGTCCCGGTGACGGCCACCGGACCGGAGAACGCCGACGGCCCCGGGCGCGCGCCCGGGGCCGTCGGCGTTCCTGTGCGGGTGTCCGGGGACCGCCCGCTAGAAGTCGAAGCCGCCGAAGTCGCCTCCGCCGAAGTCCCCGCCCCCGAAGTCCCCGCCGAAGTCGTCGCCTCCGCCGAAGTCCCCGGCGTCGCCCATGTCACCGGCGCCCATCATGCCGCCGCCCAGCATCGACCCCATCATGGAGCCCATCATCATGCCGGTGAACATGCCCATCATCATGTCCATACCGAAGTAGCCGCCGGCGTAGGGGGAGTAGGCCGGACCCGCGTCGTAGTACGGGCGGCGCTCACCGTTGACCTCGACCAGGCGCACGTCCGGCTGTCCGCCGGTCCGCACCGCCTGCGCGCAGGCGGGGCAGGCGGTGACCGAGCGGGGCGCACCGCCGGGCGGGGCCCAGGTGACGTCCTCGGAGGACGGTCCGTGCTGCGGGTTGAAGAAGCAGGGACCGCGCCGCTCGGGCACCGGGTCACCGTTCATCCGCGCCCGGGTGGCGCTCATGTAGTAGCGGCCGTCCTCCAGGGCGCCGGTGACCATGCGGACCTGGTCGGGTTCGGAGATGGTGTCGAGCAGGCTCTTGGCCTGGTCGTAGGAGTCCATCGCACGGGTGTAGTCGGCGCGGGTGGCCTCGTCGACGGCGGTGAGGTCGATCTCCAGCCGGGCGACGTCCTCACCGAGCCGGACGACGTCCTCGGTGGCCATCTGCCGGATCTCGGCGAGCTCCTTGGCCTTCTGCGCCGCACGCCGCTTGCGGCTGTTGTAGACGAACCAGCCGCCCGCCGCCGCGACGAGGACCAGTACGGCGAGCAGGACGACCGCGGAACCCGCGCCTGCGGCGGCGTCGGACTCGGCCTGCTCGACGGCGTCGGGGACGGCGGCCAGGGTGTCGATCTGGTTCCCCGCGCCCTCGTCGAGCGCGATCTGCCGGACCGCCTCGGTGTCCTCGATGTTCGGGGAGGTGACGCGGAAGGTGTCGGAGCCGGCCAGGATGCCGTAGGCGCCGTCGCCGACCTCGGCCATCACCGGTTCCATGACGGCGTTCAGGCCGGTGTCGGAGCCGGCGGCCCCGGTCGGCAGGATCACGTAGTAGACGGGCACGTCGGACCCGGCCGCGACCGCCTCCAGGGCGGACTCGTCGGCGCCGGGGATCTGGTCGATGCTGGGGTCGATGAAGACACCGTCGCCCTCCAGCTCGTCGACGATGTCCTGGGTGTCGGGCAGCTCGGGGGTGGTGTCGGCCGCGGCGGGCATCGCCGAGGCGGTCACGACCGCCGCCGCGAGCCCGGCGGTCAGGAGTGTGGGTGTTACCAAGCGGCGCAGCATGTCGTTCCTCTCGCCTCCGTCACTAGCAGGGACGAACGGGGTGTCCGCACAGTTCCCGCCACGGCCACGGTCTCACCGTGTCCTTGGCCCCACAACGCCGGGCGGCCCGCCGGAGGGGTCTCCGGCGGGCCGCGGTGCGCCGCGGGATCGGGCGGGTCAGCGCTCGGCGGTGGCGGCGGGCTCCCTGGCCTCGTCCTCCGCCTCCGGGGCCGCCTCGGCGCCCTCCGCGCCGACCGGCCGGTCGGCCTCGCCGTCCAGCGGGACGAAGCCGCTGGCGCCGCGCGGAGCGTGGTAGCGGGCCACGTCGAGGATGCCCTCGCGCTTGGCGACGATCGCCGGGACGAACGCCTGACCGGCCACGTTGGTGGCGGTGCGGCCCATGTCCAGGATCGGGTCGACCGCCAGCAGCAGGCCGACGCCCTCCAGGGGCAGGCCCACGGTGGACAGGGTCAGGGTGAGCATCACGGTCGCGCCGGTGGTTCCGGCGGTGGCGGCCGAGCCGATCACCGAGACGAACACGATCAGCAGGTAGTCGGTGACGCCCAGGCTGATCCCGAAGAACTGGGCGACGAAGATCGCCGAGATCGCCGGGTAGATCGCGGCGCAGCCGTCCATCTTGGTGGTGGCGCCGAACGGGACGGCGAACGCGGAGTAGTGGCGCGGCACGCCGAGGTTCTGCTCGGCGACCCGCTGGGTGACGGGCAGGGTGCCCATGGAGGAGCGGGAGACGAAACCGAGCTGGACGGCGGGCCAGACGCCGGTGAAGTACTTGACCGGGGACAGGCCGTTGAGGCGGGCGATCACCGGGTAGACGACGAACACCACCAGCGCCAGGCCGACGTAGATCGCCAGGGAGAACTTGCCGAGCGCGCCGATGGTGGTCCAGCCGTAGCTGTAGACCGCGTTGCCCAGCAGGCCGACGGTGCCGATCGGGGCGAGGCGGATGACCCACCACAGGGCCTTGAGGACGACGTCCAGGGCGGAGGAGGTGAAGTTGATGAACGGTTCGGCGGACTTGCCGACCTTCACCGCCGCGATGCCCAGGACCACGGCGATCACGATGAGCTGGAGCGCGTTGAACGACAGCGACGTGCTCAGCGAGCCGTCGTCGGCCGCGGAGGTGCTCGCCGTCAGACCGAGGAAGTTGGTCGGGACGATGCTCTCGATGAAGGCGATCCAGGAGCCCTGCGTGGAGGGCTCGGCGGCGGTCGAGGCGTCCACGCCGCTGTTGAGCCCCGGACGGAAGACCAGACCGAGGCCGATGCCGATCGCGACGGCGACCAGGGCGGTGACGGCGAACCAGAGCAGCGTCTTCCAGGCCAGCCGGGCGGCGTTGGCGACGTTGCGCAGGTTGGCGATCGAGGAGATGACCGCGAGGACGATCAGCGGCGGGACGATCGTGCGCAGCAGCGTCACGAAGATCGAGCCGACGGTCTGGAGGGTGGTGGCGAGCCAGTTCGGCTCACCGTCGCCGGTGGTACCGAGCTGGAGGGCGACGACGCCGAGGGCGAGGCCGAGGACCAGACCGCCCAGGACCTGGACGGAGAAGGGGATGCGTGCGAACGGATTTCGCGAACGTGCGGTGGCACTCTGCGAGGACACGGAGGTGACTCCAGAAGGGTGGCGATGACAGCCGAGGGTCCGACGGCACGGTCGGGACCGCCGGGTCGGCTTCGGGGCAGGGATGGGGGTATCACCGGGAAGGGGTGACACACGGGGCGGGTGTGCGGCGCGCGCCTCGACGGGCGCGCGTGAACCTAGCTACACGCGTGACAGCCGCGGCGGCACAGGTCGATGTGCCACCGTCGCGTCAGTCCCCAGATGTTCGTCACGATCAAGGACAATAACGTCAAACCCTTACTTATTCCATACGTGTCATGGGATGAATCCTGGGCGGGTTCGTCCGATGGGCCTGTGCCGTGGGGGGTCCCGCCGCACGGCGGGCGCGGTCGTGTGGTGAGGAGCACTCCGGATGCTGGGTCTGGGCGAGATGATTCGGGAAAAACCGTTACGGGATGACGGATATGGCTACCGTGGGTGACGAGAACGATCCGACGGCCGGAGGCGACGACATGTCCGTTCCAACCGCGGCTGAGCGGCCGGTCTCCGAGTTCGACACGGTGACCCTTCCGATGCCCCCGCAGGACGGTTTCACCGCTGATGACCTCGACCGAATCCCGGATCTTCCGCCGCATACCGAACTCATCGACGGAAGTCTGGTACTGGTGAGCCCCCAGAAACGCTTTCACATGCGCATGCTCAGGCGCTTGGAGCTCCAGATGATGATGCAGGCTCCGGAGGAGCTTGAGGTGGAGCGCGAGATGACAGCCGTACTCGGAGAACGTCAGCGTCCCGAACCTGATCTCATGCTGATCCGTGCGGAGGCCGCGCAGGACGAGGACGCAACATGGGTAGGGGCTGAGGACGTGCTGTTGGCGGTCGAGGTGGTGTCCCCTGAGCCGGGGGTGAGGGACCGAGAGCGCAAGCCCGAGCTGTACGCCGAGGCCGGAATCCCCCACTTCTGGCTGGTGGAGAAAGAGGACGGCGGCCCGGTCGTGTATGTCTACGAGCTCGATCCGGTGAACAAGCGGTACACGAACACCGGCGTTCACCGGGAGCGACTGAAGGTCGCTGCTCCCTGCCCGCTGGACATCGATCTCGCGAGGCTGTCGTTCGACAAGTAGGTACAGCGAACGCGAAGGGGGGAGGCACCGGCTCCGGTGCCTCCCCCCCTGACGCGTGGTCCGGCGGTCGCTACGCGTCCTTGATGTCGCAGACCACGGCGCCGTTGGCGACGGTCTCGCCCGCGGCCAGGCTCAGCCCGGTGATCACACCCGACCTGTGCGCGTTCAGCGGCTGCTCCATCTTCATCGCCTCGATGACCACCACCGGGTCGCCCTCGGCGACCTGTTGGCCCTCCTCGGCCACCAGCTTGACCACCGTGCCCTGCATCGGCGACACCAGCGCGTCCCCGCTCGCAGCCGCCGAACCGCCACCGCCGCGGCGCGCGGACCGCTTCCTCTTCGCGCCGCCCGCGCCCGGGCCCGCGACCGCCGCCGACCCCAGCCCGGCGGGCAGCACGACGTCGATCCGCTTGCCGCCGACCTCCACGGTCACCGTCTCGCGCTCGACGGGATCGGCCGTGCCGGGCTCACCGGCCCACGGCTCGATCGTGTTGACGAACTCGGTCTCGATCCACCGCGTGTACACCCCGAACGCCTCGTCCGGGTCGGCGGGGGCGAACGCCGGGTCGGACACGACCGCCTGGTGGAACGGGATCACCGTGGGCATCCCGCCCACCGTGAACTCGGCCAGCGCCCGCCGGGACCGCTGGAGCGCCTCGGTCCGGGTGCGGCCGGTCACGATGAGCTTGGCGACCATCGAGTCGAACGCCTGCGGCACGGTGAAGCCGGCCTCGCACCCGGTGTCCACCCGCACGCCGGGGCCGGTGGGCAGGTTCAGCTCGGTGATGGTGCCCGGGGCGGGCATGAAACCCCGCCCGGCGTCCTCGGCGTTGATCCGGAACTCGAAGGAGTGCCCGCGCACCTCGGGGTCGCCGTAGCCCAGTTCCTCGCCGTCGGCGACGCGGAACATCTCCCGCACCAGGTCGATACCGGTGACCTCCTCGGTGACCGGGTGCTCGACCTGGAGACGGGTGTTGACCTCCAGGAACGAGATGGTGCCGTCCACCCCGACCAGGAACTCGCAGGTCCCGGCGCCCACGTACCCGGCCTCCTTGAGGATGGCCTTGGAGGCGCTGTGGAGGCGGTCCATCTGGTCGGCGGACAGGAACGGGGCCGGGGCCTCCTCCACCAGCTTCTGGTGGCGGCGCTGGAGCGAGCAGTCACGGGTGGAGACCACCACGACGTTGCCGTGGGAGTCGGCCAGGCACTGGGTCTCCACGTGGCGCGGCTTGTCCAGGTAGCGCTCGACGAAGCACTCGCCGCGTCCGAACGCGGTGACCGCCTCGCGCACCGCGGACTCGTAGGCGTTCTCGACCTCGTCCAGGGCGTGGGCGACCTTGAGACCGCGCCCGCCGCCGCCGAACGCGGCCTTGATCGCGATGGGCAGTCCGTGCTCGTTGGCGAAGGCCACGACCTCGGCGGCCGAGTCGACCGGGTCGGGGGTGCCCGCCACCAGCGGGGCGCCGACCTTCTGCGCGATGTGGCGGGCCTGGACCTTGTCGCCCAGCGCGGTGATCGCCGCGGGGGGCGGGCCGATCCAGGTGAGCCCGGCGTCGATGACGGCCTGGGCGAAGTCGGCGTTCTCGGCCAGGAACCCGTAGCCGGGGTGGACGGCGTCGGCGCCGGACTCGGCGGCCACGGCCAGCAGCTTGGCGATGTCCAGGTAGGAGTCGGCGGGGGTGGCGCCGCCCAGGGAGTGGGCTTCGTCGGCGACCTTGACGTGCAGCGCGTCCAGGTCGGGTTCGGCGTAGACGGCGACGCTGGCCAGGCCGGCGTCCCGGCAGGCGCGGGCGATACGCACGGCGATCTCGCCGCGGTTGGCGATCAGAACTTTACGCACGGTGGGAAATCCTCCTGCTGTGGCACGGAGCGGGAGCGCGCCGTCCGCTCAACGGAAAGTCTATGGATCGGGGTGACGTGGTCACCTGGTGCTGAGCCGCCAGGCACCGGGTCCGGGCCGCGGCGGGACCTGGGTGCGCAGGTTCCGCGAGCGGTCTCTCCATCCGGAGACCGGTTCCGTCGCCTCGGCGGTGTCGGTGGCGCGTCGTGCCGCCGCGCGTGCGCTGAGCACGGCGGTGAGGGCCGCGAGCTCCTCCTCGGAGGGGGTGCCGCGGACCACGACCACGTGCGGCGGGAGTTTCGGTTCGCTCACAGCGGGATGTTCCCGTGCTTCTTGGGCGGAAGCTGCTTGCGCTTGTTCCGCAGGGCCTGCAGGGCCTTGGTCACCTGGTCCCGGGTCTCGGAGGGCAGGATCACCCCGTCCACGTAGCCGCGCTCGGCGGCCGAGTAGGGGTTGAGGAGCGTGTCCTCGTACTCCGTGACCAGCCGCGCGCGCTCGGTCTCGACGTCGTCGGCCTCGGCCAGCGTGCGGCGGTGCAGGATGTTCACGGCGCCCTGGGCGCCCATGACGGCGATCTGCGCGGTCGGCCACGCCAGGTTGACGTCGGCGCCCAGGTGCTTGGACCCCATGACGTCGTAGGCGCCGCCGAAGGCCTTGCGCGTGATCACGGTGATCAGCGGCACGGTGGCCTCGGCGTAGGCGTAGAGCAGCTTGGCGCCGCGCCGGATGATGCCGTCCCACTCCTGGTCGGTGCCGGGCAGGAATCCGGGCACGTCCACGAAGGTCAGGACCGGGACGTTGAAGGCGTCGCAGGTGCGGACGAACCGGGCGGCCTTCTCCGAGGCGTCGATGTCCAGGCAGCCCGCGAAGCTCATCGGCTGGTTGGCGACCACACCCACGGAGCGGCCGTCGACCCGGCCGAAGCCCACCACGATGTTGGTGGCGAACTGGGCGTGCACCTCCAGGAAGTCGCCGTCGTCGAGGACCGCCTCGACGACCTGCTTCATGTCGTAGGGCTGGTTGGCCGAGTCCGGGATGAAGGTGTCCAGGGCCAGGTCGGTCTCGGCGGGTTCGTCGCCCGGCTCCTCCTCGGGAGGCAGAACCGGTGCCTCCTCCAGGTTGTTGTCGGGCAGGTGCGACAGGAGCGTGCGCACGTACTCGATGGCGTCCTGCTCGTCGGCGCCCATGTAGTGCGCCACACCCGACTTGGTGTTGTGGGTGCGGGCGCCGCCCAGCTCCTCCATGGACACGTCCTCACCGGTGACGGTCTTGATGACGTCGGGTCCGGTGATGAACATCTGGGAGGTCTCGTCGACCATGACGACGAAGTCGGTGAGGGCGGGCGAGTAGACGTGCCCGCCCGCCGCCGCGCCCATGACGAGCGAGATCTGCGGGATGACGCCGGAGGCGTGGGTGTTGCGCTTGAAGATCTCCGCGTACAGGCCCAGCGAGACGACGCCCTCCTGGATGCGCGCGCCGCCGCCCTCGTTGATGCCCACGACGGGGCAGCCGTTGGTGAGGGCGTGGTCGAGCACCTTGGTGATCTTCTCGCCGTAGACCTCGCCGAGGGACCCGCCGAAGACGGTGACGTCCTGGCTGAAGACGGCGACGGGCCGGCCGTCGACCGTTCCGTGGCCGGTGACGACGCCGTCGCCGTAGGGCCGGTTGCGGTCCAACCCGAAGCTGGTCGAGCGGTGTCGGGCCAGGGCGTCGAACTCCACGAACGAGCCCGGGTCGAGGAGGGCGTCGATCCGCTCGCGAGCGGTCATCTTGCCCTTGGCGTGCTGTTTCTCAACGGCTCGCTGCGAACCGGCGTGGACGGCCTCGTAGCGCCGTCGCTGCAGGTCGGCGAGCTTGCCCGCGGTCGTGTGGATGTCGATCTCAGCCGCGGACAGCGGTTCTGGGGCTTCTGTGGCCATGACACCCCAGGCTAGTCGTTCGGACGTCCAAGGAACCTATCCGGGTTTGGGTTACTGGCCAGTAACCATCCACCCGCCCGCAGGGGCGCCACGCCCCCGTGCGGCGCCGAAATCCGGCCGGCGGGCGGAATTGGCGCGTGACCGAATGTGAATTCATCGCCGCAGCACACAATTGTTAACGCGCTGGCAAAACCGACGAAATCCACCCCCCGAACGCATCCGCGCAGGCACGTCCTCTGTAGTCTCGGCCCCATGACAGCGGTTAGCGCAGAACGCGACAGTGCCCGGCAGGAAGTTCCCGAGCAACTCCGGAATGACGTCAAACTGCTCGGCGAGATGCTCGGAACGGTCCTGGCCGAAAGCGGCGGCGAGGACCTTCTCGCCGACGTCGAGAAGCTCAGGCACGCCGTGATCGGCGCGCGGGACGGGGCGGTCTCCACCGACGAGATCACCGCGATCGTCGCCGCCTGGCCCCTGGAGCGCGCCAAGCAGGTCGCGCGTGCCTTCACCGTCTACTTCCACCTCGCCAACCTGGCCGAGGAGCACCAGCGCATGCGCGCCCTGCGCGAGCGCGACGACGCCGCCCACCCGCCCCACGAGTCCCTGGCCGCCGCCGTGCGCGCCGTCCGGGAGACCGACGGGGGAGAGGAGCGGCTGGCCGACCTCGTCGCGGGCATGGAGTTCCACCCCGTGCTCACCGCGCACCCGACCGAGGCCCGCAGGCGTGCGGTGTCCACGTCCATCCTGCGCGTCAGCGCCCAGTTGGACGCCTGGCACGCCGCCCACGAGGGCAGCAGCGCCGCAGCCGAGGCCCACCGGCGCCTGCTGGAGGAGATCGACCTGCTCTGGCGCACGTCCCAGCTGCGCTACACCAAGCTCGACCCGCTCGACGAGGTGCGCACCGCGCTCGCGGCGTTCGACGAGACGATCTTCGACGTCATCCCGCAGGTGTACCGGACCCTGGACACCGCGATCGACCCGGAGGGCACCGGGGTCCGGGCCCCGCGCGCGACGCCGTTCGTCCGCTACGGCAGCTGGATCGGCGGCGACCGCGACGGCAACCCGTTCGTCACCCACGAGGTGACGCGCGAGGCCGTCCGGATCCAGTCCGAGCACGTGCTGCGCGGCCTGGAGCGGTCCTGTGACCGCGTGGCGCGCACCCTGACCGCCTACTCCAACCTCACCCCGGCCAGCCCCGCACTCCTGGACGCGCTCTCCGCCGCCAGGGCGGGCCAGCCCACGCTGATGTCCGACATCACCGGGCGCTCGCCCAACGAGCCGCACCGCCAGATGCTGCTCATGGCCACCGCCCGGCTGCGCGCCACGCGCGAACGCGACGCCGACCTGGCCTACCCCACCGCGGACGACTTCCTCGCCGACCTGCGGACCGTCCAGGACTCCCTGGTCGAGGCCGGCGCCGTCCGCCAGGCCTACGGCGAGCTCCAGCACCTCGTCTGGCAGGCCGAGACCTTCGGCTTCCACCTGGCCGAACTGGAGATCCGCCAGCACAGCGAGGTGCACGCCGCCGCCCTGGCCGAGCTGCGGGCCGGGGAGCGCCCCTCCGAGCGCACCGAGGAGGTCCTGGCGACCCTGCGGGTGATCTCCTGGATCCAGGAGCGCTTCGGCGTGGAGGCCTGCCGCCGCTACATCGTCAGCTTCACGCGCTCGGCCGAGGACATCGCGGCCGTGTACGAGCTGGCCACCTACGCCCTGCCCGCCGACCGGGTGCCGGTCCTGGACGTCATCCCGCTGTTCGAGACCGGCGCCGACCTGGACGCCTCACCCGGCGTCCTCGACGGCATGCTGGAGCTGCCGCAGGTCCGGCGCCGACTCGACGAGACCGGTCGGCGGATCGAGGTCATGCTCGGCTACAGCGACTCGGCCAAGGACGTCGGACCGGTCAGCGCCACGCTGCGGCTGTACGACGCCCAGGCACGGCTCGCGGCGTGGGCGCGGGAGCACGACGTGCGGCTGACGCTCTTCCACGGCCGCGGCGGTTCCCTGGGTCGCGGCGGCGGTCCGGCCAGCCGGGCGCTGCTCGCGCAGGCACCGGGTTCGGTCGGCGGCCGGTTCAAGGTGACCGAGCAGGGCGAGGTCATCTTCGCCCGCTACGGACAGCCCGACATCGCCCGCCGCCACATCGAACAGGTCGGCCACGCCGTCCTCATGGCCTCCACCGACGCCGTCCAGGAGCGCGAGCGCTCCGCCGCCGAGCGGTTCCGCCCGTTCGCGGACACCATCGCCGCGGCGGCCCAGCAGACCTACCTGGACCTGATCAACACCGAGGACTTCGCGCTGTGGTTCTCCCGGGTCAGCCCGCTGGAGGAGCTGGGCGAGCTGCGACTGGGCTCGCGGCCCGCGCGCCGCGGCAAGGCCAAGGGCCTCGGTGACCTGCGCGCGATCCCGTGGGTGTTCGCCTGGACCCAGACCCGCGTCAACCTGCCCGGCTGGTACGGGCTCGGCACCGGTCTGGCCGCGGTCGAGGACGTCTCGGCGCTCCAGCGGGCCTACCGCGAGTGGCCGATGTTCGCCTCCCTGCTGGACAACGCGGAGATGAGCATGGCCAAGACCGACCGGACGATCGCCGAGCGCTACCTGGCGCTGGGCGGTCGGCCGGAGCTGAGCGAGCGGGTGCTGGCCGAGTACGACCGCACGCGTGAGCTGGTGCTGAGGGTGACCGGGCACAGCCGCCTGCTGGAGAACCGTGCGGTGCTCTCGCGGGCGGTGGACCTGCGCAACCCGTACGTGGACGCGCTGTCCCACCTCCAGCTGCGCGCGCTGGAGGCGCTGCGGGGCGAGGAGTCGGACTCCCTGTCCGAGCAGGACCAGCAGCACCTGGAGCGGCTGCTGCTGCTCTCGGTCAACGGTGTGGCCGCCGGGCTCCAGAACACCGGCTGACCGCCGGCGGACGCGACGCGCCCCCGCACCCTGGACCCGGGTGCGGGGGCGCGGTCGTTCGTGCCCGGGGGTCAGGCCGGGAACCCCGAGGTGTCCAGCATGACGCCGAACGGCTCGGGGAGGTGGATCTCCTTACCGGGGGGGGGGACCTTCGTCGCCGAGGTGTACCGGCCGCCCTCGGGCTCGGAGGAGAGGGTGACCTCGCCCCTGCCCGTCTGCGGGTCCCAACGGTCCACCGACGGGTACGGGGGAACCCGGGCGTGCGCGTGGCCCCACAGCTCGGCCTTGCGGTCCTCTTCCGCGCTACTCGTCTGTCGCGCCACCTCCGGTAGCTGAACGTGGCAACGCGTCATCACCGATGTGCTGGTTCCAGGGTGACCGGTGGTCCTCCACAGCGCGGGGTTTTCCACAGCGGTTCCGGCGCTGCTGTAATGGGCGCATGTCCCATGACACCGACGACGCCCCGCGCCCGCCGCTCGACCCGGCGGCACTCAACGCCTCCCTGGCCCGCACCGGAGGGATGTGGCACGGCGTCGACGTGCTCCCCGCCGTGGGATCCACCAACACCGAGCTGATCGCGCGCGCCAGGGCGGGGGCGCCGCACGGCAGCGTGCTGGCCACCGAGCACCAGACCGCCGGGCGCGGCCGTCTCGGCCGCGGTTTCACCACCCCCGACCGCGCCGCGCTCACCTTCTCCGTCCTCCTGCGCATCACCGTCCCCGCGGACACCCTCGGCTGGCTGTCGATGCTCATGGGGGTGGCCGCGGTCGACGCGGTCCGCCGGACCACCGGGGTCCGGGCCGCCCTGAAGTGGCCCAACGACGTCATCGTCCCCGCCGAGGTCCGCGCCGAGGCGGCGGGCGCCGACGGCAAGCTGGCGGGCATCCTCTCCGAGGCCGACTTCTCCGACCCCGACTCCCCGGCCGTGGTCGTCGGCATGGGCGTGAACGTCTCCCAAACCCGCGCCGAACTTCCCGTGGACACCGCCGTCTCCCTGCGCGGTGAGGGCGCCGCGGACCTGGACCGCTCCGCGCTGCTCGCCGCCGTCCTGGGCGGGTTCGAGGAGCTGTACACCGTGTGGTCGGCCGCCGACGGTGACGCCGAGGCCAGTGGGCTGGCCGACGCCTACCGGGGCATGTGCGTCACCGTGGGGCGCAGGGTGCGCGTCCACCTGCCCGGCGAGGAACTGCTGGAGGGCACGGCGACCGGCGTCGACGCCCACGCCAGGCTCGTGGTGGAGGCGCCGGGGGGCCCGCGGCGGCTCAGCGCGGGCGACGTCGTCCACGTCCGGCCCGGATCCTGACCACGTGGTCCCACCTGCCGGGAACGCGACGGGGGCGCGGAACGTTGTCGGTGCAGTCCGCCTCCCGACGGCCGGGACCGGGCCCCGCCTGGCCCTGGCCGGCCGGGACTCCGGGCGTAAGCTGGAGAGGAACCGCCGGAACGAACCGAGCGCCGCACCGTCGGCCCAGTGGCGAAGTGCTGGTTCCCCGTACACGCGGGGATGGTCTGAGAGAGAACGTATGCCGTCGCGTCCCGACCCGAAAGCGATCGAGTCCGCCCTGCTCGGCGGTGAACCGGTCTACACCAGGGAACAGGCGGTCGAGCTCTCCGGAGCCGACCCCGAACTCGCGGGCCGCGTCTGGCGCGCCCTCGGCTTCCCCACCCAGGGCGAGGACTCCGTCGTCTTCGCCGAGAGCGACGTCGAGGCCCTGCGCATCGCCAACTCCCTCCTGGCCGAGGGCGTCCTGGACGAGGAGGGCGTCGTCCGCTTCGCCCGCGCGATGGGCCAGACCATGGCCCGCCTCGCCGACTGGCAGACGAGCATCCTCAGCACGCTCATCTTCAAGGACGGCGACGACTCCGCCGCCAGCCCGCTGATGAACCAGGTCAAGGAGCTCCTACCCGACGTGGAGCGGCTCCTGCTGCACATCTGGCGGCGCCAGCTGGCCGCGTCCACCGCGCGCACCCTGGCGGTGATGTCCAGCAACAACGACATCGTCCCCAACTACTACCCGCTCATCGTCGGCTTCGCGGACCTGGTCTCCTTCACCACCCTCAGCCGCGAACTGGACGAGGTCGAACTGGCCGAGGTGGTCGAGGGCTTCGAGGCCACCGCCGCCGACATCGTCGCCTCCGGCGGCGGGCGCGTGGTCAAGACCCTCGGCGACGAGGTGCTCTACGTCGCCGACTCCCCGCGCGAGGCCGCCGACATCGCCCTGCGCCTGGCCTCCGGCGTCAAGACCCACGTGGAGGTCCCCGACGTCCGGGTCGGCGTGGCCTACGGCCCCGTCCTCACCCTGCACGGCGACGTGTTCGGCACGACGGTCAACCGGTCCAGCCGCCTGACCTCCTTCGCCCGCCCCGGCACCGTCCTCATCGACGACAACCTCGCCGAGAGCCTCACGGGGGAGGAGGGGCTCCAGGTGGTGAAGGTGAGAGCCCGCCACGCGCACGGCCTCGGCCTCATCCAGCCCTACACCCTGCGCCGCGACTTCGAGCCCGGCGGCCACTGACGGCCCGGACCCGCGAACGCCGGCTGTGCGACCGGACCGGAGGGATAGGCTGCCAGAGGCAGAGCCGGACCGCGACGCAGACAGGATGTGAGCCTTGTCGAGTGCCCCTCCCCCCGTGGAGAGACTGCGCACCTCCGGCATCTTCAGCCTGGAGGGCGGCGAGTTCGACGTCGAGAACAACGTGTGGATCGTCGGCGACGCCGACACCGCCGTCGTGATCGACGCCGCCCACGACCACGAGCGCATCGCCCGGGGGCTGGGCGACCGCGAACTCATGGCCATCGTGTGCACCCACGGGCACAGCGACCACGTGAACGCGGCGGTCGCCCTGGCCGACCTCACCGACACCCCGATCCTGCTGCACCCCGACGACGCCGAGCTGTGGCACCAGGTGTACCCGAACCGCGAGCCGGACGCCCCGCTCCTGCACGGGGAGACCCTCGTCGCCGGGGGAGTGGAGCTGCGCGTCCTGCACACCCCGGGGCACACGCCCGGCGGGGTCTGCCTGTACGCGCCGGAGATCGGCACGCTGTTCAGCGGGGACACGCTGTTCCCCGGCGGCCCCGGTGCCACGGGGCAGCCGTTCTCGGACTTCCCCACGATCATCGCGTCCATCCGCGACCATCTGGTCGACCTTCCGCCGGAGACCGTCGTGCACCCCGGGCACGGTGAGTCGACCACCGTCGCCGAGGCCGCCGAGCACCTGGACGAGTGGGCCAGACGGGGTTTCTGAGGCCGCCGGAACCCGTGGCGGACGTGCCGGGTGCGGGGATGCTTCCGGAGCGCGGGGAGGCCGGTGGCGTCGCCGCACGCCGACGCCGTGGTGGATCGCCCTCGCCGGGATCGCCATGAGCGCTCTGGCCCTCACCGGTGCCGTGGTCCGGGCCCTGCCGGAACGCTGGTTCGGGCGTATGGCCCTGCCGCTGGTGGCCCTGGCCGCCGGGGCTCCGCCGGGCGGCGCCTTCATGGTCGACGTGCGCTGGTCCGGTGCGTATGCCCGGCGGAAACCCCCTCAGCCGTCCTCGGCGACCTGTCCCTGGTAACGGAGGCCCCCGAAGCCTCCCGGCGCATAACGGGCACGGCCACCGTCGTGGGTGTCCAGAACCACGCCCTCGTGTCCGCGCCGAACCTCGCTCCGAGGTATGCGGGCCCCGTCCCATGGCCCGCCGAACAGTTCGAGCCGACCACGGCGGTCGGCGAGGAGGCAGACCACTACGACGGCCACGAACAGGGCCCCGCCCGCGATGGCGAAACCCGCTTCGCGGGCCCAGGCCCACATCATCATCGATCCGGCCACGGTCAGGAGGAGCGGGCAGACCACCAGGGCACGGGTGCGCCCCCGGTGCGCCCCCGGGTTCCGGCGAGGTTCCTGGCACATGTCACGATCCCCTCCGTGGTGCCGTACGGGGCGAACCGGTTCCCGGAGCCCTCACCCGTCCACCGGCTCGGTCGTACCCGTCCCCGCCGCATGGGGGTGGTTCAGGTCGAACGCCGGACGCTCGGACCGGATCCGCGGCAGCGACGTGA